>NZ_PPRL01000002.1 GCF_002902235.1 Staphylococcus ureilyticus | reverse complement strand
GCCATAAATAATACCTCCTTAGCAATGTATTTATTAAATACCACAATACTTAAGACGTAAACATTTAAAACAAATTTTTTTAAATATTTTCAGTTAATGACAAAGAAACGTTTTAATAAATAACAATTTTACATCTTATATATAGAACATATATCCATCTAAATTATTAGTTTCATTATAATCTGCTAAATATTTTAAAGTTGTATTATCTAATACTTCTCTAACTGCATCTCTCATTCTAATCCAAAGTTGTTTTTGCGCAGGAGGTTCAGAATCAATACTTTCTACAAATGTAATTGGTCCTTCTAACAAACGAATAATGTCACCAGCAGTAATTTCTTCAGCTGATACTCTCAATTGATAACCACCTTTTGCTCCACGAACACTTCGGATTAAACCAGCATTTCTTAATGGACCTACGAGTTGTTCTAGATAAAGATCACTTAAATTATTTTCTTCAGCTATAGATTTTAACGAAACACATCCTTGCCCTTGCTTTTTGGCTAAAGATATCATTAGTGTTAAGCCATATCTGCCTTTTGTTGATATTTTCATTATATAACCTCACTTAATTCGAATACTATATATTAACATTCTATCATTTTTTACGTTAAGATAATATTAGAAAGGTGTGAAAGATTGTGACGAACGAACCACTCGCTTCAAGAATGCGACCAAATAATATTGATGAAATTATTTCACAAGATCACTTAGTTGGTGATAAAGGTATTATACGTAGAATGGTCAATACCAAACGACTATCATCCATGATTTTTTATGGTCCACCTGGAATTGGTAAAACGAGTATTGCTAAAGCAATTTCAGGTAGTACTCAATTTAAATTCCGTCAGCTAAATGCTGTTACAAATACTAAAAAAGATATGCAACTCATTGTTGAAGAAGCGAAAATGTCTGGACAAGTCATTTTATTATTAGATGAGATACACCGTTTAGATAAAGCTAAACAGGATTTTTTACTACCGCATCTCGAAAGTGGAAAAATTGTATTGATTGGTGCTACAACATCAAATCCATATCACGCAATTAATCCTGCAATTCGATCAAGAGCGCAAATTTTCGAATTATATCCATTGGATGATAATGATATAAAAATTTCTTTAGAAAGGGCTCTCCAGGATGAATCACGTGGATTAGCTTCATACAATCCAGTCATTGATGAAGATGCGATGAATTATTTCACTACACAAAGTCAAGGTGACGTTAGAAGTGCACTGAATGCTTTAGAATTAGCTGTGCTCAGTGCTGAAGTTAAAGAAAATCAAAGACATATTACATTAGAAGATGCTAAAGATTGCTTGCAAAAAGGTGCTTTTGTCAGTGATAAGGATGGTGATATGCATTACGATGTGATGAGTGCATTTCAAAAGTCAATTCGAGGAAGTGATGTAAATGCAGCATTGCATTATTTAGCACGTTTAATAGAAGCAGGAGACCTACCTACCATTGTCAGAAGATTATTAGTGATTAGTTATGAAGACATAGGTTTAGCTTCACCTGGTGCAGGCCAACGAACTTTAGCAGCAATTGAATCTGCTGAAAGACTAGGATTTCCAGAAGCAAGAATTCCTTTGAGTCAAGCGGTCATTGAATTGTGTCTGTCTCCTAAATCTAATTCTGGAATCACTGCTATCGACGCAGCACTGTCAGATATTCGAAAAGGTCATGTAGGACAAATTCCCGACCATTTAAAAGATGGTCATTACTCAGGTGCCAAAGCTTTGGGTAGAGCAATAGGTTATAAGTATCCTCATAATTATGATAATGGATTTGTCGCACAACAATATTTGCCTGATAAATTAAAAAACAAAATTTACTATACACCTAAAACAACATCAAAAACAGAACAACAGCTTAAATCTATTTTTGACAATATCAACAAGGCACAACAAAATAATCATTAGTTTACGGTTATATCAAACAACCGCGTTAACGCATTTGAAATGACGTCCTGTGTTAACGCGGTTCGTTGATATCTTTATTTATCTTTGATTCTTGTTACAGGTATATCTTTGAGTATGTCATTAACCACATAGCTTGCACATATCAACCCCACAACACTGGGTACAAATGCATTTGATGAGGGTGGCATTTGCCCTTTCCTAGTTGGTGCATTTGCATCGCCAACTGTTTCTTTGACATCTTCTCTTATAACGATTGGACTTTCATCTGAAAATACTACAGGTATCCCTTTGTATATACCTAATTTTTTCAATTTACGACGTATCAATTTAGCCATTGGATCCATATAAGTTTTAGAAATATCTGCAATTTGGAAACGTGTCGGATCTGTTTTATTTGCGGCACCCATACTCGAAATTACAGAAATACCTCTTTCAAGACATTCTTTCATAAGATGAACTTTATATATCAGTGTATCACTTGCATCTATAAAATAATCGATATCATAGTTATTAAACAAGGCTTCGTATGTTTCTTCTGTATAAAACATATGGAGTGATGTAACTTCACATTCAGGATTGATTAATTTGATGCGCTCTTCCATTAATGTGACTTTACTTTGACCTATTGTAGATGTTAAAGCATGTAACTGTCGATTGACGTTCGTTATATCAACATCGTCTTTGTCTATTAATATAATATGACCTATATTCGTACGCGCTAATGCTTCAGCTGCAAATGAGCCAACGCCTCCTACCCCTAAAACAACAACGGTTTTTTGTTTTAATAATTCTAAACCCTCTTTGCCGTATGCCAATTCATTTCTTGAAAATTGATGTTTCATTTTTAAACTCCTTATTTAGCGAATACTATAATCATAACATTTTTACTATCCGATTAATTGTAAAACAATAAATTATAACGATAAAAAAAATACGCAAGACCGAAGTCTTGCGTACCGATAGAGTCCGTGCGTGCCGTAGTTATAAATTGCTTGATCATTCGGCCTGCTATTAACAGGTGGGTGCCCTGTTTCTTGTTTTGCAAGTCCTCCTTAAGAGGCGTGTGCGCTGCAAGAAAACCTATTGGGCTCCCGGATCAAAGAGTGTTAGGCCCAAATATGAAGCAAACTTACGAACACTACAGATGACTACCTTATGCAAGTATAATAACACATTATTAGAATTTAGCAAGAATAAAGACTTAATAAAAATTAATGTCTAATTCTTAATGAGAGTTCTTCCAATTGATTTTCTGATACTTCACTAGGTGCATTTGTTAATAAACAAGTTGCAGATGCAGTTTTAGGGAATGCAATTGTGTCACGTAAGTTTGTACGTCCAGTTAACAACATCACTAAGCGGTCTAAGCCTAAAGCAATACCGCCATGTGGTGGCGCACCATATTTAAATGCATCTAATAAGAAACCAAACTGTTCTCTAGCTTGTTCTTCAGTAAATCCTAATACTTCAAACATTTTTGATTGTAAATCTTCATTGTGAATTCTAATTGAACCGCCACCAAGTTCATAACCATTTAAAACAATATCATATGCATTAGCTTGAGCATTTTCAGGTTCAGTATCTAATTTGCTAATATCTTCTTGTTTCGGTGCTGTAAATGGATGGTGTGCAGCAGTATAACGTTTTAACTCTTCATCGTATTCAAGTAATGGCCAATCTGTTACCCACAAGAAATTCAACTTACTTTCGTCGATTAAATCTAGTTCTTTAGCCAATTTTAATCTAAGTGCCCCTAAGCTTTGAGCTACAACATTAGGCTTGTCAGCTACAAATAAGACTAAATCTCCAGATTGCGCACCAGTCAAGGCTTTTAATTTTTCAACATGGTCTGCTTCAAAGAATTTAGCTATAGGGCCATTTAAACCTTCATCAACTACTTTAACCCATGCCAAACCTTTGGCACCATATATATTAACAAATTCAGTTAAAGCATCAATATCTTTTCTAGTATAATTATCAGACGCACCTTTAGCTACAATTGCCTTCACTTGTCCATCGTTATTTACTGCATCTTTGAAGACTTTAAAGTCCATGATTTCACCAAGTTCTGAAACATTCATTAATTCCATACCAAATCGTGTATCTGGTTTATCAGAACCAAAACGCGCCATTGCTTCATCATAAGTCATTCTTGGGAATGGACGAGGCACTTCCACTTCTTTTACATCTTTTACAAGTTTTTGTAACATTTCTTCACCCATGTCCATGACATCTTCTTGATCAACAAAGCTCATTTCAATATCAACTTGCGTAAATTCTGGTTGACGGTCTGCACGTAAATCTTCATCACGGAAACATTTAACAATTTGATAATATTTATCAAAACCACTAATCATTAACAATTGTTTAAATATTTGTGGTGATTGAGGTAATGCATAAAATTCACCTTCATGAACACGAGATGGTACTAAATAATCTCGCGCACCTTCTGGTGTTGACTTAGTTAACACTGGTGTTTCAATATCATAAAAACCTTCACCATCTAAATATTGTCTAATTGAACGTGTCGTTTGATGTCTCATCTTAAACGTTTGTGCTAATTCTTGACGTCTTAAATCTAAATATCTATATTTTAGTCTTATATTTTCATCCACATTTTGATTATCCTCATTTAAGGCAAAAGGTGGTGTTTCAGCTTTATTAATAATCTCAATATCTGATACTTGTACTTCAACTTGACCTGTAGCAATTTTGGGATTTACTGTTTCCGGGTCACGTTTTTTTACAATACCTTTTACTTCAACTACATACTCAGATCTAATTGTTTCAGCTATACGTAATGCTTCTTCAGAAAAATCTGGATTAAACACAATTTGTACATAACCTTCGCGGTCACGTAAATCTACAAAGATCAGTCCACCTAAATCTCTACGATTGTGTACCCAACCTTTTAATATAACTTCTTGTTCTAATAGTGATTCAGTCACTAAACCACAATATGTTGTACGCTTACTCATGATATCTTCTCCTTAATTTCTAAAATAGTTAACAAGTTCGTTCAAATCAATACGTTCTGATTCCCCGGTCTCCATATTTTTTACATTAATATTTTTTTCTGCTAACTCTTGATCGCCAATCACAACAGTATATTTGGCATTTAATCTATCAGCTTGTTTCATTTGCCCTTTCACTTTACGCTCCATATAATCTTTGTCCGCTTTCACACCATTTTGACGTAAATCATTTAATAATTTTACTGCATAACGGTCTGCTTCTTGACCCATCGTAACGATAAATAAATCAAAGTCGTGGTCTACGTCTAATTCAATGCCTTCTTCTTCTAAGGCCATTAATAATCTCTCAATACTAAGTGCAAAACCAATACCAGTTTGACTTGGACCATCTAACAATTCAAGTAAACCATTATAACGGCCGCCCCCACATAATGTCGTAATTGCACCTTCATAATTCGGATTATCAATCATAAGTTCAAATGCTGTGTGTGTATAATAATCTAGACCTCTTACTAAGTTAGGATCTTCTTCATATTCAATGTCTAAATCATTTAAATGTTGTTTTACTTCCTCAAAATAAGTCTTTGAATTAGCATTTAAATATTCCGTAATTCGTGGTGCGGTTTTCACTGATTCTTTATCTTTATCAATCTTACAATCTAAAATTCTCATTGGATTCGTGTGCAGGCGTGCTTGGCAATCTTTACAAAAATCGCCAATTACTGGTTCAAAATGTTTAACCAAAGCTTCATTATATTCTTTACGAGAATCAATATCTCCAATACTATTAATGACTAATTTTAAATGTTTAAGACCAAATGACTGATAGATATGCATGACCATTGCCAAAATTTCAGCATCGATACTTGGATTTTCTGCACCTATGGCTTCTACACCAAATTGTGTAAATTGACGATAACGACCTTTTTGTTTTCGTTCATACCGGAACATTGGCCCATTGTAGTACAATTTTATTGGTTGATTAGGTAACCCTTGCATTTTATTTTCAATATATGAACGTACGACTGCAGCAGTACCTTCAGGTCTCAGAGTGATACTGCGATCACCTTTATCTTTGAATGTATACATTTCTTTTTGCACGACATCCGTTGAATCACCAACACCACGTGCAAATAATTCAGTACTTTCAAATATCGGTGTACGGATTTCTTCATAATTATATAATTCCATCAATTCATCTAATTTTGCTTCAATATATCGCCATTTTTTTGTTTCACTTGGTAAAATATCTTGTGTTCCTCTAGGAATATTTATCATAAAACCTCTCCTTTTATACAATAAAAAGTCCCTTGCATAACTATTCAGTTATACAAGGGACGAATATCCGTGTTGCCACCCTAATTGGTTAGAAAAAGTTATCAATGAATTTTTTCTAACCCACTTCATACGGATAACGTTCGTCACACGGCTTTAATTTCATAAAGCACCTCTTCTTGTGTTTTTATAACTAAACTACTAAGCATAATTTTCCAGCCACGAATTATGTCTCTACACATTTAAAAATGTTGACGTTTCATTTAGCATAGTCAAGAATAATAACGGTTTTAATATAGAATTCATATTTAATAATAACGAGTTATTGATTAATATGCAACCTTTTTATTCTGAAAAATATGCACGTAAACCATCGACAACTGCTTGTTCAACAATATGGCGATGTAATTGATTTGTTATCATATTTTCATCGGTTGGGTTGCTAATATAACCTAACTCTAATAAAACAGCGGGTACATTCGTCTGTCTCAATACTTGGAAGTTTTCTTGTCTAGCGCCTTTATTTGTCAGTAAGGCTTTCTTTTGTATGTACATATTTAATGTTTCTGCAAGTGCCTCTTGGTTGTTTTTAAGCCAATAAACTGTCGTTCCATTAGCTTTAGAAGATTTGAGTGAATCGTTATGTATACTGATAAAAGCATCACCTTTAATATTACGATCGTCCAAGCTCACATAACTATCTGAACTTCTCGTCATATTTACAGTAGCACCTTCTTTTTCAAGCAGTTTTTTCATTTCTTTAGCTGTCTTCAGTGTGTAAACTTTTTCAGTACTTTTCTTTTTTGTATTACTTGAAGCACCCTGGTCACTTCCTCCATGACCAGGATCAAGTACAATTGTTTTATCTTTTAGTGGTTTCTCGTTTACATTCGCATCTGCCTGAATATTTAGATTTGTATGCCAACCAGCCACCCATCCTTTATCTTTATGATTACTTGACTCAACTTCTATCCATTTACCAGACTTACCAATTTTATTATAACTTTGACCTTGGTTTGCCGGCTTAATAGTTGGATATATAGCATTAGGACCTGTTCTCAAATCAGTATCTTCAGTGATATATATCGTATTCGAATCTTCATCATTATGATTTAGAAAAGCAATGAGCATAAAAATAAATATGACAAATGCTAACGCAACAATTAGCGTTGGAAAATTTTTAAAATTATGTTTATCTAGCCAAGTATTGATTGTTTTCATACGATTTTGCCATCCTGACTTTCATAAATAATCGTCACTGGTCCATCGTTAGCAATATTTACAAGCATATCTGTACCAAATTCACCTGTTAATACATTTATGTCATAATCGCGTAAAGCATCATTAAATTTTTCATAAAGTTCATTAGCTTTATCTGGCGGCATTGAATTGGTAAACCCAGGTCTATTGCCTTTTCTTACATCTGCATATAGTGTGAACTGTGAGATAGAAAGAATCTCGCCTTGTACTTGTTGCAAATTCAAATTAAGTTTGCCATTATCATCTTCAAACAATCGGGCATTCACAATTTTTCTTACTAATGTATCAATATCAGCTTCTGTAGATGATTTACCCACTCCAACAAACAAACAATAGCCTTTATTAATTTTATTATCTATTGAACCATTAGAAACAGATGCTTCTTTCACTCTTTGAACTATAATCTTCATGTATGTTTCACCTCTAATTCCAAACTCTTGTTACTGTGTAAACATCACCAAGCTGTTTTATTTTATCAACAACTTGATAGACTTCATTTACATTTTTCACCATAACACCAATATTAATGATTGCATTTTTATCAATATCTGAACGACCAGAAACTTTAACTAAGTTACTTTTAGTGGAATTAACGGCTTGTAAAACTTCATTTAATAAACCATTGCGATCATAAGCTGTAACTTCTAAGTCAACCTGATATCGTTGTGTCGCATCTTTAGAGCGTACCCATTCGACACTAATTAATCTGTCTTTTTCATTTTTGATATTAGGGCAATCCGTTCGATGCACTTTAATACCATGACCTTTAGTGATATATCCAACAATATCATCACCAGGGATTGGATTACAACATTTTGATAATTTAATCAGTACATTTTCAATTCCTTCAACGTAAACGCCACTATCTGTAGTAATGTCGTCCTTAATGGGCACAGATTTTTGTACTTCTTGTACTGAATTCAACGCTTTTTGTTTGTCTTGAATCCGTTGTTTTTCGGTTAACTTATTTACGATTTGTAAAGCAGTCACGCCACCAAACCCTACTGCAGCAAATAAATCTTCTTCGTTAGAAAAATTATATTTATCTTTTACAACTTCTATATTGTCATCCGTTAAGACTGCATCTACTCGGTAACCCTGATCTTTTATTTCTGCTTCGACCATAAACTTACCTTTTTCAATATTAGAAGACCGATCTTGTTTTTTAAAGAAGCTGCGTATCTTACTTTTGGCACTAGAAGATTTAACAATTTTCAGCCAATCACGACTTGGACCGTAAGAGTGCTTACTTGTTCTGATCTCAACGATATCACCGGTTTTTAGCACATAATCTATTGGTTCAATTTTTCCATTAACCTTAGCACCAATCATCTTATTTCCTACCTCGCTATGTACAGCATATGCAAAATCGATTGGCACAGCACCATAAGGTAACTCTATTACATCACTTTCTGGTGTAAAGGCATATACTTTATCGCTTTGTAAATCAAATTTTAAAGTTTCCATAAACTCTTCTGCATCGGTCGTAGTACTATCCGTTTCAGCAAGTTCTTTGATCCAATTTAATTTTTTATTGAAATTTTGTGTTTTCTCAGTAACTTTTTTACCTTCTTTATATGCCCAATGTGCTGCAACCCCATGTTCTGCAATTTCATGCATTTCATAAGTTCTTATCTGAATTTCTAAAGGATCGCCATTGGGTCCAACGACCGTAGTATGTAGAGATTGATACATATTTTGCTTCGGCATAGCAATATAATCTTTAAATCTACCAGGCATAGGTTTCCATAGTGTATGCACAAGACCCAATACAGCATAGCAATCGTTGATTGAATTAACGATGATTCTAATAGCTAATAAATCAAATATTTGATCAAATTGTTTCTTTTGTTTAACCATTTTTCTATAAATACTATATATATGTTTAGGTCTACCATTAATATCGCCGATTATATTCATTTTTCCCATTTCTGTATCTATGCGATTGATAGCATTTTGTATATATTCTTCTCGTTCACTACGTTTTTTCTTCATGAGATTAACGATTCTGAAATATTGCACACTATCAATATATCTAAGTGCTGTATCTTCTAATTCCCATTTAATCGTATTAATCCCTAATCTATGTGCTAAAGGGGCATAGATTTCTAAGGTTTCTTTTGAAATCCTTATTTGTTTCTCTCGTGGCATTGCTTTCAATGTTCTCATATTATGTAACCGATCCGCTAATTTAACAAGAATAACGCGGACATCTTTAGCGATGGCAATAAATAGCTTGCGATGGTTCTCTGCTTGCTGTTCTTCTTTAGAACGATATTTTACTTTTTTTAACTTCGTCACGCCTTCTACGATTATGGCAATTTCTTCATTAAACATGCCTTTTACATCATCAAACGTATAAGGTGTGTCCTCAATCACGTCATGTAAAAAACCTGCAACAATGGTTGGACCATCTAAATGCATTTCGGTTAAAATCCCAGCTACTTGTATAGGATGCATAATATATGGCAAGCCATTTTTACGAAATTGACCTTCGTGTGCCTCATAAGCTAGATGGTAACTTTTCAATACATATTCATAATCTTCTTTTGACAAATATGATTTTGCTTTAGATAATACTTCGTCCACACTGTATGGATATTCATTGTTCACTTAAGACACCCCTATACTAAATATTAATCATGATTAGATACCCAGTATTATTTTATATCGATTGTAACGTATTTTTACGCTATTAGGTCAAATTATGTATAATAGTTATATAATACTACATGTTATTAAATAAATAAATGCGTACCTTTGACAATTGGCAAAATGTAGTTGAATTTTAATTTTTTTAATACACATAAAAGATGTTTCAGTTAATTAATCATAAATACTATTTTAATAAATATAAAGAGCCAAATGAAATCATCTTAAATGTTTTCATTTGGCTTTAAAATTTCGTCAATTATAAATATTATTATTCATCATATGAGATTAAACTCATTACATCATACGCTTTAATTTTTTCAATACCTTTTAAATATTTTAATTCTATAATGAAAGCAATTCCTACAACTATACCACCTAATTGTTCAACCAACTTAATTGCCGCTTCAATCGTACCACCAGTAGCTAGTAAATCATCCGTAATCAACACACGTTGCCCTGGTTTAATTGCATCTTTGTGCATAGTTAATACATTTGTGCCATACTCCAAATTATACTCATACCGAATGACTTCTCTAGGAAGTTTGCCTTCTTTTCGCACTGGTGCAAAGCCAATACCCATTGAATATGCGACAGGACAGCCAATGATAAAACCTCTAGCCTCTGGTCCTACAACGACATCAACATCTCGTTGTTTTGCATATTTAACAATTTGATCCGTGGCATATCCATAAGCTTCACCGTTGTCCATTATTGTTGTGATATCTTTGAAGTTAACCCCTGGTTGTGGCCAGTCTGAAACTTCAGATACATATTGTTTTAAATCCATACAAACTTCCTCCTATTATTGTACCAATTCATCTTTTATCCATTGCTTTAAGCGATTAAAATCTTCATAAAGCAATAACTTTTCAACTTCAATTCTATCAATACGACTTTGATAATATTTACTCGAAGCAATGTCACGTTTCGTTGAAACATCTTTTAATTTGATTATACCATCTTCAACTTGAATAAACTCTAAATCCAAGAAAACTTTCAAGATAAATTTAAGCATGTTTGGTTGAATATTTAAAAATTTACTTAGTTGTACGCCTTCATTAGCTAAATTTGTTTCTTTTTTAGTAGCAAGTGCCTTAAAACATTGTTTAAATGTTTCCATTTTTGGCATACCTTCGAAGTATATTGATCTATCATGATTTAACACGAGATATATTTGGGATATATCAACAGTTTTTAATGTTGTTTTTAAATCATTTATAGACGTTGGCAGATCTCTAAAGACATATTTTTCATAGTTATTACTAATTTCATCACCATAATAATGATAATTTTCACCTAACTTTTCACTTCTTTGATGAATTAAATAAGCAACATCCTTAGCATCAGCTTTTAAATCATTTACTTTGTTTTTACTTCTATAGTCTAAAATCTGTAAATTATGACTCGCTAAATCTTCAATCATAAATTGAGGCGATTGAAATCCATTCCATTCATTAATTTGTAATGTGCCAATGACATTAATAGGTTGTTGTACACCCAATTCTTTTACTAAAGCACCATTTTGCCAAAAAATTGCTTGTAATTGACTTTCACCGATAACGAGTTTCAAATGTTTTTTCTCCTGACCAATGCCTTTAACTTGTTGTACAAGAACGTCTTGTAATTCAAAGCACGGGCTAGTGAAATCTGTGCCAAATGGTCGTAATCTCTGAATATCTTTGATGTTTTGTATCGTAATGTCACTTTCTGAAATCAATACATCAACTTTTTTTCGTGGTTCAAGTGAAGTTGTTTTGGCTAATTGTGCCATCCACTCATTTAAACTGTTTTGTAGTTGTTGAATATTTTCTATAGGCATTGTGATCCCAGCTGCCATATGGTGACCACCGAATTTTGTAATTAACTGAGAATAATCACTTAAAATTTCAAACATCGACACTTGATCGATGCTTCGAGCTGAACCTTTTGCGTGATTTTGAGCTTCATCTATATTTAAAATTAATGTTGGTAGACTGTATGTTTCCACAATTTTTGACGCTACAATACCAAGTACACCCTCATGCCAATCTGCTTTGGCTAACAATAAAAATTTTGAGCCTTGCTGTACTTGTTCTTCTGCCATTACAAGTGCTTCTTCGGTAATTTGAGACACGATGTCTTTACGCTCTTGGTTAAAAAATTCAACTTGTTCGGCTAAAAACATCGCTTCATCTTCTGTTTCAGTCATTAGTAGCTCTGCAGCAAGTGCAGCATCTTCTAATCGACCAACAGCATTTAATCGAGGCCCTATAATAAACCCGACGGTCTCCTCGTTGATTTCATCATTATAACCTGCTTGATTAAGTATAGCCTTTATTGATGGCGGACAATATTTATTTAATGATGCTAAACCGTTTTGAACCAATGTTCTATTTTCATCCGTTAAAGATACTAAATCAGCAATTGTTCCAATTGCAACCAAACCTAAAAAATAAACAGGTGGTTCTTCCAATAAACATTGAGCTAGCTTATAAGCAACGCCCGCACCACATAAATATTTAAAAGGATATTCAAACTCAGGATGCATTGGATGGACAATAGCGTATGCATTAGGCATCGTTTCACCAATTTCATGGTGGTCTGTGACAATAACATCAACACCCAAGTCTTGAACCATTTGTATTTCATCATGTCCTTGAATACCATTATCTACAGTTATGATTAAAGATATCCCCTCATCATAGGCATTCTTAAAAGCCAATTCATTAGGACCATAACCTTCAGAAAAACGATTTGGTATATACCAACCTACATGGGCACCAAGTTCTTTCAATGTAGTGACCAATATAGTCGTTGAAGTAACACCATCCGCGTCATAGTCACCATATACTAAAATCTTTTGATTTTGATCTATCGCCACATTGATACGTTCAATAGCTTTTTCCATATCGCTCATCTTCCAAGGATCATGTGTCATTTGGACTCCTTCTAAAAGATTACGAATATCGGTTTCATCTGTAATACCTTTACTTTCCAAAACTTTTTTTACAATAGGAGTTAGCTTTAAATCTGCTGAAATATGATCTGATATTTCAACTTCAGGTAATTTAACGTCCCAATTATATTTTGATTTAATCATACTATTCTCCCTCATTTCCACAAGCAATTATACAAAAGAATCTAAAAAATAAAAAGTAGTAACCTTTAATTCAACCATAACTTAAAACTCCTATTCTTAATAGTTGAATAGTTTATGACATAAATAAATCATTTATCTATGAGTGCATGCATAGTCAAAAATTACAATACATTCAATATAAAAAATGACTAATCCGCTTTTACCACGGATTAGTCATCTATTTTAGAAACGGGCTTTTTCTCCCATACTGATTTATGATTGATTTTTAAGTTAGTACCTATTAGATATTAATTAAACTAATATTTTTTCATCATTTGATTTTTTCTCTTTATATACAATAAGTTTATTGTCGTCTGATTTTTTAAGCTGACGTTTTTTCATAATTCCCCATAAAGGAACAGCTATAAATACTGATGAGAACACACTAGATATTAAACCAATTAACAACGCTAATGAGAAATTGAAAATACTTGGTGCACCGAATGCTAGTAGCGCAACTACAACAATAATCACTGTCAGTACTGTATTGATAGAACGCGTCATTGTTTGACGAATCGATCTATTGACAATATCATCGATTTGTTCAGGTTTCGTAATCACTTTTATTTTATGCAAGTTCTCACGCACCCTGTCAAACGTTACAATCGTATCATTAATTGAGTAACCAATGATAGTTAGCACGGCTGCAATAAATGTAATATCAACTTCTAATCTAAATAGACTGAAAACTGCCACAATCATAAATGCATCGTGTAATAATGCTAGTACAGAAGACAGTCCCATACGCCATTCAAATCTGAAAGTGATATAAATAATGATACCAATGGCAGCATATAATAATGCCATCATCGCATTTTTAGCCAATTCTTGACCTATAACTGGTGAAACAGTATTTACCGTTGGATCATTGCCAAATGATTTATCAATAGTGTTCTTAATTTTTGAAACTTCATCTTTAGATAAATCATTTTTAAATTGTACTGTTGCATTTTTACCATTTTCACCTAAAGAAACTTGTGTAGGTTTAAAATCTTGTTCTTCAAGTGTTTTTGTCACTTTCGCTTCAGATATTTTATCTTTTGATTCAAAGTCAACTCTTGTACCACTTGTAAAATCAATACCTAAGTTTAGTTTGAAAATAAACAGTATCACTGCACCGACAATTAAAATTAGTACGCTTAGTGACAACAATGGCTTGGCTAACTTCATGAAATCCCAACGCTCATAAGGGGTTTTTAAATCATGAACTTCCTTACCTTCATTTATATCTGCAATATGATGCTTGTTCACACCAAACAACCAAGATGATTTTTTGAAGAAATTTGAAGAAACAAGCAATGATAGCAACCATCTGGATAAAAATACTGCTGTTACAAAAATCATTAATATGCCAAGTAACAACATCGTTGCGAAACCTTTAACAGAACTTTCACCAAAGAAGAACAATACAGCAGCAGCAATCACAGTTGTAAGCTGCGCATCTACTATGGTTAAGAATGAACTTTTATTCGCTTTTTTGTAAGCTTGTTTAAGTGTTCGTCCAATTTTCAGTTCATCTTTAATCCGTTCATACATGATAATATTCGCATCGACTGCCATACCGACACCCAGCACTAAAGCTGCAAGGCCTGGTAACGTTAAGACACCAGAAATGAAATTAAATGCTACTAATGTTAAGTAAATATAAACAGTAAGTGCAATAACAGCTACTAATCCTGGTAAACGATAGAAACCTAACATAAATAAATAAATAACTGCAATACCAATTGCCGCAGCAAATATGGTTTTATCTAATGCATCTTGTCCAAATTGTGCACCTACTGAATTAGAGTAAATTTCATTTAAATCTACAGGTAATGACCCGGAATTTAATAAATCAGCAATTTGTTTTGCTTCTTCAATCCCTTTTTCACCTTTAAATCCACCAGAAATTTCCACACTATCTGAATTGATAGGTTTGTCAACTGAAGCAGCAGACACGTATTTTGGATCTTTTTTATTCATTTCTTTATGGTAAGTATCACCTTTTTCGTGATCTAGCCATACAACCATGACATTTTCATCTTTTTTTGAAATTTCTTCTGTTACTTTTTTAAATTTATCACTATCTTTTAATTTAAAAGTAACCGCGGGCTGATTCGTATTTTGTTTGAATTCTTGTTTCGCTGAACCCTGTTGTATATCTTTACCCGTAAGTTTGATATTGTCATCAGCATCACGAATCGTTAAATTAGCTTGTGATGATAAAATTTCTCTAGCTTGAGATTGATTTTTTATACCTGCTAATTGTACACGGATTCTATTTTTATCTTCCACTTGAATTTTAGGTTCAGAAACCCCTAAAACGTTCACACGGTTTTCAAGTGTTTTTGCTGTGGCTTTGACAGCTTTATCATCAATTTTATCTCCTTTTTGTAAAGGATCAACTTGATATAAAACCTCAAAACCACCTTGTAAATCTAATCCGAGGCTGACATTTTTAACTACATTTTTATATGTAAGTCCTATCCCGCCTAACAATAGAACCACAAGTAATATAAATGCAACTATTCTACTACTCTTCTTCACTTGAACACCTCATTGTAAGCTTATGTTATAATTTTTTCAGAATTCAATCGCCATCTTTATCATTTACTCGGCGATTAAACTTTTTCTCAATAACCTTACATATTTTAACACATTACATGTAGTGTAAAAACAAACTTAACTTATTTGTAACTTCTTTTTAAATGTAAGTGTTATCAATTGTAATGATTACTTAAGCTATATAAAATATTTGCTTTTGTCTATCTTTCATTATAACACCAACTATATCTTTAAAGTCCAATATCTTTAGGTTTTGTTAAACAAAAAACGAACTGATAGTATATATCAGTTCGTAATTATAACGTGATTTATGAAGGATCAACTTGTTTAATAGCTGGCTTTTCTAGAGTAATTTCTGTACCGTTGCCATTTAAAGTTAATACAACTGTAGTTTCGTCAACGCTACGTACAGTTCCTTTAATGCCACCTATAGTCGTAACGTGTTGTCCAGATGAAATCTGACTAATCATTTCACGATGCTCTTTAGCCTTTTTCTGTTGTGGTCTAATTAAGAAGAACCACATTAATACTAATAATAATATCGGTAATATCAATGAAGTAAATTGCATATAGTTATTGCTCCCTTTTAAAAGTTTTTTGGGTTTTCTACATTTAGTCCATACTGTTCAAAAAATTCTTCTTTAAAATCAAGTAAACGATCATCACGAATAGCTTGTCGGATGTTTTCCATTAATTTCAGCAAGAAATGTAAATTATGATAAGTAGTAAGACGGATACCAAAAGTTTCTTCTGCTTTTATTAAATGCCTTATGTATGCTCTACTATAATTTTTACAAGTATAGCAGTCACAATTATCATCAAGTGGACCTAAATCTTCAGCATATTTAGCATTTTTTATAGTAACACGGCCATGTGAAGTCATACATGTACCATTACGTGCAATACGCGTAGGTAATACACAATCAAACATATCCATACCTCGAATGCTACATTCTATTAATGCATCTGGCGAACCCACACCCATTAAATAGCGCGGTTTGTCTTTAGGCATAAATTGTTGTGTATGCGAGACCATATCATACATTACTGGCTTTGGTTCTCCAACAGATAAACCTCCAATTGCATATCCAGGAAAATCCAACGCCACTAACTCTTCAGCGCTTTGTTGACGTAAATCTTTATATTCTCCACCTTGGATAATACCAAATAAAGCTTGATCTTCGGGTCTTTGATGCGCTTGTAAACATCTAGCAGCCCATCTACTTGTTCTTTCGATTGAATCTTTTACATATTTATATTCAGCTGGCATAGGTGGACATTCATCAAATGCCATCATAATATCTGAACCAAGGTCATTTTGAATCTGCATTGATTTTTCAGGACTCAAGAATAATTTCGAACCATTAGTATGATGACGGAATTCAACACCTTCTTCAGTAATTTTTCTTAAATTACTTAAACTAAATACTTGAAAACCACCTGAATCTGTCAGTATTGGACCATTCCAGTTCATGAACTGATGTAATCCCCCACTCTTTTTGATAATATCATTTCCTGGTTGCAACCACAAATGATATGTATTTCCTAATATTATTTTTGCTTCCATCTGATGCAATTCTTCAGGACTCATCGTTTTCACTGTGGCTTTGGTTCCAACAGGCATAAACATTGGTGTTTCAAACGATCCATGAGGTGTATGCACGATTCCTAATCTTGCTCCAGATTGTTTACATGTTTTTATATGTTCATACGTTACAGCTGGCATACAAAAACTCCTTTCGTTTCATTCCTATAAAATTAACATTGCATCGCCGAAACTAAAAAATCTATATTCCAATTTGACTGCCTGTTGATAGGCGTTCAGTATGTAATCTCTTGAACTAAATGCAGAAACTAACATAACTAATGTGGATTTCGGCAAGTGAAAGTTGGTAATTAATCCATCTATCGCTTTAAATTTAAAGCCAGGATAGATAAAAATATCAGTCCATCCACTGTCTGCTACAAAATTGTTACGTGATTGCATGATTGTTTCCAATGTTCTAGTAGAAGTCGTACCTACTGAAATGATACGATGCCCATTTGATTTTGTATGGTTTAGTAAATCTGCCGTATCTTGATCCATCTGATAATATTCACTATGCATTTCGTGATCATCTATATTTTCAACACTCACAGGTCTAAATGTACCTAATCCAACATGCAAAGTAATGAATGCGATATTAACACCTTTAGCTTGCAATTGCTCAAGTAGTTTATCGGTGAAGTGAAGTCCAGCTGTAGGAGCCGCCGCCGATCCGGATGCTTTTGCATAAACGGTTTGATAACGATCTGGGTCATCCAAACGCTCTTTAATGTAAGGAGGTAAGGGCATTTCGCCTAATTCATCCAAGCGCTCTTGTAATATACCTTCATAGTTTAAACGCATGATTCTTCCGCCTTGATCTAATGTTTCGATACATTCAGCTACTATTTTGCCTTCGCCAAAAGACAATTTGTCTCCTACTTTAATTCTTTTTGCTGGTTTCAATAAGACTTCCCAGTCATTATCTTCGAGTTGCGTTAGCATCAGCATTTCCACTTTTGCACCTGTTTCTTCTTTCAAACCAAATAAGCGTGCAGGCATGACTTTTGTGTCATTAAGTACTAATGTATCTCCTGCTTCTAAATAATCAATGATATTTTTAAAGTGTTTATGCACAATATTTCCAGTTTTTCTACCAAGCACAAGCAATCTACTCTCATCTCTAGTTTTTAGAGGCGTTTGAGCGATTAATGATTCTGGCAAATGATAATCAAATGCTTCAATATCCAAAACTATTCCTTCTTTCCATTCTTACTAAAATGTTCATAAGCATAAGCTGTCGCTCTACGCCCTCTTGGTGTACGTTCAATAAAACCTTTTTGTATTAAAAATGGTTCATAAACATCTTCTATTGTGACACGTTCTTCTCCAATAGAAACAGCAATTGTATCTAAACCTACTGGGCCACCTTTATATTGTTCTAGGATGCAGTTCATCATCTTATGATCAATATAATCTAATCCTTCATCATCTACTTGTAGCAATGCTAGTGATTGTTTTGTCGTATCAATACTAATCAATTCATCTTCTTTAACTTGTTGAAAATCTCTTACGCGTTTTAATAGTCTGTTCGCAACTCTCGGTGTACCTCTACTTCTTTTCGCAAGTTCAATTGCACTTTCATCATCAATAGTCGTACCTAATACTTCTGCGGTGCGTATTATAATTTCTTTTAATTCATCTTCTTTATAATATTCTAATCTCAGGTGAACACCAAATCGATCACGTAAAGGCGCAGTTAAGCTTCCTACTCTAGTTGTAGCACCTATCAATGTAAAAGGCGGCAAGTCTATACGTATACTTCGTGCTTCTTCTCCCTTGCCTATTACAATATCAAGAAAGAAATCTTCCATTGCTGAATATAAAACTTCTTCCACAACACTACTTAACCTGTGTATTTCATCGATAAACAACACGTCTCCAGGTTGTAAACTAGACAGAATGGCTGCTAAGTCACCCGGTCTTTCAATAGATGGTCCAGATATGGTTCTAATATTAACTTCCATTTCATTCGCGATGATATTGGATAAAGTTGTCTTGCCCAATCCAGGGGGACCAAATAATAGCACATGATCTAACGGTTCTTTCCTAATTTTAGCTGCTTTGATAAAAACTTCTAAATTTGATTTAATCGTTGACTGTCCTATATATTGGCGTAATCTTTCTGGTCTTAAAGATAACTCAAATGATGATTCATCTTCATGCATAGATTGATCTACCATTCTATCATCCATTTGTAATTCCCCCTTCTTAAAATTTCAACAAACTTAAGCTATGAGCAATTGTAAACCACGCTTCACTGCATCGTCTATTGAGTCAAAAGATTCTTTATTTAAAGTTTTTTCAACTTTATTTAGCTCTCTCTTAGAATAACCTAGCGCTTCTAAAGCTAGTAACGCTTCTTTAACAATAGCAGAATTTTGCTGATCATCATGTTCTACATTAAATAAGTGACTACTATCTTCCTCAGTTATTTGTACTTTACCTTTAAGATCTAAAACAATTTGACGCGCTGTTTTTTTACCTATACCTGGGAATTTTGTTAAATAAGCATCATTTTCATTCTCAATTGCGACTTTCACTTCATTTGGTGAGCTACTAGCTAAAATTGCTAATGCTGATTTAGGACCTATGCCTGTCACTTTAATTAAACTTAAGAACATATCTTTTTCTTCTTGATTAATAAACCCATAAAGCAGCTGTGCATCTTCTCTTACAATCAATGAAGTATGGATCAAAATCTCTTGATCTTTATATTTTTGAAATCGATATGAGTTTGGCGTTTGAATCTCATAACCTACACCCGAAGCTTCTAACACTACATGAGTAGGATTTAAAACAGTTAAAGTTCCTTTAATATATGCGTACACAGTCACACTTCCTTATATAGTCATACTAATGAGTTCAACATTAGAAATATGTTCAATCTTTTTCAATGAATTTATAACTTCATCTATTTCTAAATCCGTGTCTTTACCATCTAATGATAGTGTAATGGTAGCTCTACCGTCCATCGGTATACTTTGATGAATCGTCAGCACTGACAAATCTAATTTAGAAAGTGTATTTAAAACTTTAGCTAACATACCTATGATGTCATTTACATACAATATCAATGTAAACTCTCTTGTTTCCTCTAATTTTTCGTCAACTGGAAATATCGTGTCTCGATATTTATAAAACGCACTACGGGATAAATCGAATTGCTTCACTGCTTCAAATATGGACAATGATGGGTCATTTTTCAAAACTTCTTTGATTTGTAAAGTTTTAACCACTGACTCAGGTAAAACATCTTCACGAATTAAATAAAACTTTTTATTTTCATTTTTGTCCATATCAAGCACTCCTATTCAACAAATTCAAATTCTCCACCAAGTATTCTTACAATATCTCCATTTTCACAACCACGTTCACGTAGTGCATCGTCAATACCCATTGAACGCATTTGACGCGCAAAACGTCTAACGGCTGGATCACTATTAAAGTCAGTCATTTTGAACATTCTTTCTATGGCTTTACCACTCACTACGTAAGCAGCATCATCGTCTCTTGTAATCGTAAATGCATCCTGGCTAGGCGTGTGTTTATAGACAACTCTATTAACACCCAAATCTTCTTCTTCCTTATTAAAATCTACATCTTTAACTTCTTCTAGTGTATCAGCAATAGCATATAATAATTCATCAATATTGTCGTGCATTACTGTAGACAACGGAATAATACGTACACTGGTATCATTTAATTGTTCTTTAAAAATAGTTAGATTATCTTCTGAATCGGGGATATCCATTTTATTAGCAACAACTATTTGTGGTCGATCTTCTAATCTATGTTCATAAGCTTTTAATTCTTCATTAATAATTTGATAATCTTCGTAAGGATCTCGACCTTCTGAACCACTCATATCAATCATATGCACAATTACTTTGGTTCTCTCAACGTGTCTTAAAAACTGATGACCTAATCCGATACCTTCAGAAGCGCCTTGTATAAGACCAGGCAAATCCGCCATCACAAAACTTCGATGATCTTTGGTAGAGACAACACCTAAGTTAGGTTTAATAGTCGTAAAATGATAAGCTCCAATCTTTGGTTTTGCTTTAGAAACTGTTGATAGTAATGTAGATTTCCCAACACTTGGGAAACCGACTAAACCAACATCTGCAAGTAGTTTTAATTCCAAAGTAACCTCAATTTCTTCACCTGGTTCACCATTTTCACTAAAATCTGGTGCAGGGTTTCGTGGAGAAGCAAAGCGTGAATTCCCACGACCACCACGACCGCCTCTAGCAACTGTAGCACGCTGTCCATTCTCTACTAAATCTGCTAATACTTCTTCAGTTTCAACACTTTTAATGATTGTACCTGGTGGCACTTTTAATACTAAATGCTCAGCGTTTTTCCCGTGCATATTACTACTTTGGCCACCTTCACCTCTTTTAGCTTTGAAATGTGTTTGATATCTGAAATCTAATAACGTTCTTAGACCTTCATCTACTTCGAACACAATTGAAGCTCCGTTACCACCATCACCACCAGCTGGTCCACCAAATGGTACGTATTTTTCTCTTCTGTATGCAGTTATGCCATTACCACCATCACCAGCTTTAAGTGATATTTTAACTTGATCAACAAACATGATTTCACCTCTTTTTTACTAATATTTAATTTACATATCTTGTATATTATAGCATTTTCTAGTTATCTAGAAAATAAAGACAAAAATAAACACCAGAAGTCATCACTTCTGGTGTTAACATTAACAAAAATTACTCAGCAGCTGCGTATACAGATACTTGTTTTTTGTCTCGACCTTTACGTTCGAATTTTACAACGCCGTCGATTTTAGCGAATAATGTATCGTCGCCACCACGACCAACATTTTCACCAGGATAAATTTTAGTACCACGTTGACGGAACAAAATAGAACCGCCAGTAACGAATTGACCATCCGCACGTTTAGCACCTAAACGTTTTGATTCAGAGTCACGTCCGTTTTTTGTAGAACTTACCCCTTTTTTAGATGCGAAGAACTGTAAGTTTAATTTTAACATTTGGTTGCACCTCACTTATAATTTAATCTAATATTTTCTTTGTATTCTTCTTCAATTGTCTGCAAAGAGACTAACATTGCCTGAAGAATTAATTGCGCTTTTTCGTTATGTGTATCGACACTTCTAACATGGAAGTATCCACCGTCATCACTATAGTCAATGTCGGGTTTCTCAGTTGTTAATCCCATTATAGCATTAACACTACCGAAAATAACTGCAGATGCTCCTGCACATACGATGTCATAACCATACTCACCATGTTCGGCATGACCATCCATGACAACGTCTGTTACTTGGCCCGAATCATTTAATGTAACATCTACATTAATCATAATTATGCGTTGATTTTGTCGATTGTTAATTTAGTGTATGGTTGACGATGACCTTTTTTACGTTTAGAGTCTTTACGACGTCTATAAGTGAAAACAGTAATTTTTTTACCGCGACCTTGTTTGTTTACAGTAGCAGTAACTGTTGCACCTTCAACTGTTGGCGCACCAACTTTAACTGAATCTCCACCTACAAATAATACTTTATCAAAAGTGAAAGAATCACCTTCATTTACGTCTAATCTTTCAACGAAAATTTCTTGTCCTTCTTCAACTTTCACTTGTTTTCCACCTGTTTCAATAATAGCAAACATACTTTGCACCTCCTATAATTTAAGTCACGCCAAAATCAGGTGACATCACTGTACTTGAACCTGAATTTGAGCGGTTGTATGTAGCTAGAAACTACTCAACTACTGCATTTTAGCATTACAATCTTTTACTGTCAATCTTCAATTGGATTTTTTTGAGAAATTTTGTTATTAGCGGATACAAAATAATTAATAAAATAAAGTTTAGTATAAACGTCGGTAACATTCTAAAAATCACAAATTCAAATAAATTAAATTGAACTAATCCTAAAGCACTATATATAATTGCTACATAAATTTCTAACACGAGTGTACTCAACAATACGATTGTAAATAGCATCGAATGATCTCGATAAAATACTTTGAAGAAAAAATCCATGATGACAACTAATAAAATATAACCAAATAAATATAGTCCGTAAAAACTTCCATAATATAAATCGGTAATTAATCCTAAGACAATTGAGAAAACCATTGCTACACCAAAACCTCTATAGACACTCATGATTAAGATGTACATTATCGTTAAATGAGGCACGAAGATGATTTCATTTCCAGAAATTTGCATAGGTATCACTAGTGCAATTGCAGTATCAATATAAAAAAGAATGATACCAATAAGAAAGTAGTAAAACGTACGCATTAATTATCACCACTTTCAGTATCAGGCACCGTATTAGGGTCTCTTTTAGCAACATAAACATGGCTTAAATCAGCTAAATCAGTACCAGTTTTTACTCTAACTTCTTTAGATAAGCCATACTCATCATTTTCAACTTTTGCTACTTCACCTATGTATAACCCTGTTGGAAGCTGATCAGCTAATCCACTTGTAACTACTTTATCTCCTTTTTTAATACTGTCTTTATTGTTAATATCAGATATTACAAGCTCTTCAGTTTTAGCATCATAATGGTCGATGAGACCAAACACGTTTTTGTCATCATGTTGAATATTGACAGATAAGCGATTCGCCCTTGTATTTGTTGATATTAAATCTACTTGTGAAGAGAATTGATTCACTTTAGAGATACGTCCAACTAATCCATCAGAAGTCATTACTGCCATATTATTTTTGATGCCATCTTTTGCACCCTGATTAATCACTAATGTATTCATCCACTGATCAGGATTTCTTGAAAGAACTGTGCTTGAAATTGGATCAAATTTAGATATATCTTCAATATCTAATTCTTTTTTATACTTTTTATTTTCTGATTTTAACCTTTGATTTTCTGCTTCTAACTGTTTTATTTCACTTGATTGCTTTTTGGAGTCGCCATTAGAAAAAATACTATTGATAGATCCAGTAACAAAGTGGACTGGATAACTCACAGCTTTTTGGCCAAAAGCAACCGTATCTCCCACATATTGTTCAACATGTGATTGTGATTGTGAGCGTAATGACACACCAATCAAGGCTATAAACACAATGATTGCACATAATATAACAATCAATTTGTTGTTTCTAAAAAACTTTGACAACCTAAACACCTCTATTAACCAACTATTTTATCTTCTTCTTATCATTTTATATTACTACTAAAACGAAATAAAGCACGAACATAAAGAATATAGAACAAAATTTATTTACGGATTTAAATATGAAGATAAGTTTATTATATTTTATATTCAAACATTGTGATAACTTGTATTATAGCAGTAATTATATAGAATAGTGTATTATTTAGTAT
>NZ_PPRL01000189.1:1229-18909 GCF_002902235.1 Staphylococcus ureilyticus | reverse complement strand
GATAACATCCTTGTTAAATTGTTTATATCTGAAATAGTTCATACAGAAGACTCCTTTTTGTTAAAATTATACTATAAATTCAACTTTGCAACAGAACCTTTAATTTTATTATTACTCATATATGCTCCTTTAATAAATAATCAATTTCGAAATCAGATTATATAAATATATCATATGATAATATCCAAAGAGACTACTTAAAATATTATCTTTTTGCATTCCTATGCACTATGATGTTATAATACATTTAACGAAGATTATATGCATATATGCACCAATCCCCTCACTATTTGCGGTAGTGAGGGGATTTTTTGATGCGGCTTAACGTCGCCTTCTATTTATTGCGTTTACTACTAAGCCAGTAAGTAAAATACGCAACTGCACAGCCACTAATGACTGGTGCAATGATGTGAACGAAGATCATAAGCATATGAAGCACCTCCTTCCGTCGAAAATATCGCCGGAAGTTAAGGCGACTCTATTATTATATCATCTGTAAACACGTAAGCATATCTACTTCCGATAAGTTGAATTATGTCGCCCAAATCTAAAATAGATATACTTATAATAAAACAATACAATTTCTAAATTTTCCCGCATACATTGTACATGTAGTATTTATAATTACAAAAAAGCCAACATGTTACCCCATGAGTCCGTTCGAAAAACGGTAGTCTTTCAGTAAATCGTAAATAACCATTCTACCTACTCGGTCAAAAGTTGGGAATGGTTATTTTTTAGTTATTGCTCACTACTTACTAGTACAACGACTCTAAGTACAATCATAATCAAACATGCTATATCATAGTCTAATCTTGTTAAATCGATTAAAAATCAATATAAATCCTTTGATTTTGCATATTTAAGTTATAACCTTATTAACATAATTTTTTAAATATACACACAACAAAATATATATTATGATATTGTGTTTGTTAGATGTACATAGCAAATTAAAATTTCAAAATATTAAAAAAGGGGTAATAAAATGAATATTAAAAAGTTCTTGCTTATTTTAATGACTTTGGTTTTAGTATTTAGCGCTAGCGCATGTAGCAGTGAGGGAAGTAGTTCCGTAAAGCAAAAATCAAATACTAGTGAAGAAGAAACTCTCCCACCAATACCAAAACAAGCGTTCTCTTCAAATAAAACAAACCAAAATATTAGTGGAAAAGAAATGAGGAAAAGCCTTAAAACTTATTTAAATACATATGATAGTATATTCAAAAACGCTGAGAAAATAAGAAATAAAGATAACTTGACTAAAAAAGAATCAAAAAAACTAAATAAATTAACTAAACTAGCAAATGAAAATGATGATAACTTTTCTAAGTTTATAAAAAATAATGATTTACCTCGAGGATACAAAGAAGGAACGCTTAAAACAAAAAATTATATTACATCAACCAATCAATTTCTTAATAAAATAAACAGTCATATACAAAAACTAAATAAACATTCTGAATCCGATGATGTTTCATTAGAAGATGCTAAAAAACTAAATAAGATTAATGATCAATATAAAAAAGAAGTTAATGGCAAAAAACAAAACGAAGTTGATAAGTTTTTGAAAAATAAAGACATAAAAACTAAAGTATTTAAATAATTGAAAAAGATAAAGTAAAGGAGTTTATATATTATGTAGTTGCGTTTTTCAGTACAATTAATTATGTCTATTTTAATGTTTATCTTTATATATCAGCAAGTAAATCAAAGTCATTAAGATTTTTGGTTTATTATTTATTTTTTAATATTTATGGCAGTGGTTTTATTTTGGAAACCTTCCTACAACAAAAAATAGGGTAGACGTATATACTAAGAAAACTATTTTCTAGTGAGAGGTATTGGAAAGAATCAATTTTATAAAATTGAGAATTATAGGGTGATAAATATTAAAACTAAACTTTTTAAAGCACTTAAAGATGCTATGATTATTATTTTAATTATTCTTTTAATAACAACACTATTGGATTATATGAGTTTAAATATTAATCTTAATCAATTCGGTAATAAGATTGGAAATTTAGGTTTAGTAAATATCTATGAAAATAAGAATTTAAATGGCTTGTTATCATTAGGTTTCATATTAGCTAGTTTATCTTTTATTTATGATATGTTTTTTAAAAAAGCAACAACAGAAGTTGAAGAAAATGGACGGGAAAACTGAAAAGAATATCTTTTATAAAAAGAGTGTGCATTTGCACACTCTTTTCTTGCGCATTTGATAAAATTTTAATTCAATTACATTTTATGAAAGTTGAGACGCTATGAGAAGCATTATTTGCATTCATAGATATTAAATCAAGATAATTTTTTTAACATTTGTTGAATCAAAGGACGTCCTTAATTCATACATTTTTTCGCAGCTTGAATCACTTATGCTTGTCGACTTTTTATTTTCAATAACTAAAAACGATTAAGCTTTCCCAATTATAAATAATGCAATTTTCTTAGCTAATGTTTCCTTCTCTACCGTATTATTACTATCAACTAACTGTAATGCACCTTCATGAATCATTTGTGCAAAAATAGGAACAAATATGGCTTTTTCTCTATCTGCATAATTGTCGTTCAGGCTCTCTGATAAAACAAGTTTCAATTCTCTTAATATTTTTTCTCTCATTTGAGGTAATGCTAACCCAGCATAGCTGCTTCTGCATTCAATATTAGGTTCTTTATAAAAATCATGAACTGCTAAAATGAGTTGGCTTATATTTTCTTGATTAAAAATCATATCAAATGAGATATAGTTTTTAATAGAAACTGTAGCAAAATCCTCCATAATATAGTCTATTAGATCATATTTATCTTCAAAGTGCGCATAAAACGTAGCTCTGTTTACTTGAGCGCCTTTTGTGATATCTGCTATTGTTATTTTCTCAAAATCTTTTTTATTAACCAAACTAAAAAAGGCATTAATTAATGACTGTTTCGTATGTGTCATTCTCAAATTTTTTACTTTTTCTGCCATTTGAACCACTTCCTCAACGATTTAAAAGTTTTGTTGTTATAGCAACATTTAAGTATAGTTTGTTGATTGTTAAATCATATTACTGACTGTATATTTTATTTATAGCAACGTTTTGTTGCTTTAATATATCACAAACAAGGAGCTGCTTAAATGAAGACGTTTGTTATTGTAGGCGCAGGTACTGGTTTAGGACTATCACTAGCTAAAAAGTTTGGTTCTGAAGGATTTAGAGTAGCAGCTATATCTCGAAATACTGAAAAATTAGAAGTTATTCAAGAAAACTTGAGTAACTTAAACATTGAGGTGAAAACTTTTACAGCTGACATTACAGACTTGGAAGCATTAAAAAAATCTATCCAAGCAATTAAAGTTGAATTCGGTTCTATAGATGTCATAGAGTTTAGCCCTTATGCAAAAGAAGATAGCTTTACAAATATATTAGAAACTACACCAGAGAGTATATCAGAAATGTCAAAAACTTATCTATTCCCATCAATTCAGTTAGTTAACGAAGTTTTACCAGATATGATAAATAAAGGAAGTGGATCAATCCTATTTACAACAGGTGTATCTACAATATTCCCGTTACCTTTTGCTGGAAATGCTGGCATTATAGGAGCTGGATTGCGTAATTATGCTGAAAATCTTTACAATGAGCTGGAAGATAAAGAGATAATCGTAAGACATCTTGCAATAGGAACATTGATAGAACCTGGAACAATAGGTGATCCAGATTCTATTGCAGAGGCCTGGTATGATTTATACAAAGAAAAAGGGAAATTTGAAGAAACCTTTCCAAAAGGCATAAAAAAATTTGATGTTTCCTAAATAGTGTATCGCACTTAAAGCATTTTGCATTCCTACTCACTATGATGTTATAATATAAACAACAAATAGAGTGTTTACATGGTGAACATCGAGCCCGATAACTACGGACATAGTTATCGGGCTCTTTTTGGGGTGTTTGGTTATGTCGCCGTCGGATTATTTATCACGCTTATTTAACCAATGTGAAAACAACGTGACTATAACGCCTACTATAATAGGCGCTATAAGTACTACAAATAGAGTGTTAAACATGGTGTCACTACCTTCCATGTTAGTTAAAACACAGAAGTAGAACGACGACTCTATTGTTTTATCATTGGTTAATATGTAAGCACATCTACTTTCCACAAGTTGAATGATGTTAGTAAAATACGTGATAAATGAAACAACAACAGAAAAATATACAAGATCAAGAAAAAAATGTTAAAGAATATAAAGGTTATTAAAATTAATCCAATACCACTTAAGAGTCTAACAACTAAATCAGGCTTATAGCCCAAAAGAAAACCACCCGCCAAACAAGGTGGTTTTCTTTTTATAAAAATTAAAATATGTCGCACTTATTGTGCACATTCATATGGGTTGAAGTCCAATGGCATTGGTGTAGCAAAACCTAACATGACAAAGTCTTCATCACCAGTGTTGGTCATGCCGTGCGCATCTCCCGGGAATGAAACGAATATATCTCCGGCTTTAATGGGTTTTTGTTCATTATCATTTGTGAAAAATGTACCTTCGCCTTGTAGTACAATCCAAACATCATCTGCATCTTTATGTGTGTGACAAGGTAATGATTGTCCTGGTTTAAGACACCAAACCGCACCAGCTGAATGTCGCGTTTCATAAAATATGGTTTTTTTCGCTGCATCGTCAGAAAAATGTTGTAACTCATTTATTTTAAAAAAGCGATTGGATGTTTGTGACATATTTCTCACTCCTGTCAGTTTACAATATAGTTTGGTTGTTCACCGCTAAGTTGCTTCACTACGTTAGATGCTGCAATATCAGCCATCATGTCTCTTGCTTCAAATGTTGCATTGCCAATATGTGGTGTGATAACTACGTTTTTCATTGATTTCAGTGCTTCAGTAATTTTCGGTTCAAACTCAAACACATCAAGTGCTGCACCTTCAATAATACCTTCTTCTAGGGCTTTTACTAATTCTTCTTCATAAACAATTGGACCTCTTGATGCGTTGATTAAATATGAAGTTGGTTTCATTTTTTTGATCGCATTATAGTCAATCATGTGCTTTAACTTTTCATTATATGCACAGTTTAAAGTTACAAAGTCTGAACGTTTTAAAAGTTCGTCTTGTGAAACATATTCAGCATTTAATTCAGCTTCTTTATCTTCATAACGTTTAGGACCTGAATAAAGCACATTCATATCAAAACCTTTAGCACGTCTTGCAACGGCAGTACCAATTTCACCTAATCCTATAATACCAATTGTTTTACCAGATACTTCACGTCCTCTAAAGAATAACGGTGACCAACCGTTAAATCCTTCATTACGGCAAAGTTGATCTCCTTCAGGAATTCGTCTTGCAACAGCAAGTAAAATACCCATTGTTAACTCTGCAGTTGAATTGGTTGAAGCAATGGGTGTGTTTGTCACATTGATATCGTGTTCACGCGCAGCTTCTATGTCAATATTATTAAAACCAGCACCATAGTTAGCTATGATTTTTAATTTTGGTGCAGTTTCAATAACTTTTCGGCTCACGTTAGTAGATAATAAAGTGATTAATGCATCTACATCTTTAATTTTTTCTATTAATAATGCTTCGGAAATTAGCGTTTCACCAGTATACATATCTACGTCAAAATGTTGTTCAAGTTGATTAAGCCCGGTTTCTGGGATAGAACCAGCGATAAAAATCTTCTTCATAAAATCGTCTCCTCCTATTATGTGAAAATATTCACAATATTTAATTTAAGTTTAGCATTATTTAGTGTTTTGGGTATGTAAAAAATGCCAAAGTATTATATGTATTTTGTGTGATATAGACAAATCATATTTTACATAGAAAAGTGTCAAAAGCTTATAAAATTTCAACTGAAATAGTAGTAATAGTAATGCATATATATTAAATGGAAGTATTGATATATATATGGAAAACCCTTACATTTTAGTGTAATATTATACTAAGAGGTGATTGGTATGGTGAATATAAAAAAGACCGTATGAAAATATAAGTGTTGGATAATGGGCGAATGAAAATGGATAAAAATTTAATGATTGCAAATTCAAACCAGGCGACATTAGATAATCCAAATAAAGAAAATGAACTACATGAATTTCCGATTTATACCGTTTTTATTGATCATCCAGATGCTAAGATATTATTTGATACTGCTTGTAATCCGAATTCAATGGGCGAGGAAGGACGATGGATTAATGCAACACAAAAAGCGTTCCCTTATTTTTCTGATGAATCATGTCACTTACCAAATAGATTAGAGCAATTAGGTGTCGATCCTAAAGATGTGGATATAGTTGTAGCTTCCCATTTACATCTTGATCATGCTGGGTGTTTAGAGTATTTTACCAATGCGACTGTAATTGTTCACGATGATGAATTCAGTGGTGCAATGAAGTGCTATGCGCGTAATCAACAAGAAGGTGCGTACATTTGGAGTGATATCGATGCTTGGATTAAAAGTGATTTGACTTGGCAAACTATAGCGCGAGATCAAGCAAATCTAAACCTTGTAGATGGTGTGAAAGTACTTAACTTTGGTAGTGGACATGCCTGGGGAATGATTGGTTTGGAAATTGAAACTGAAGAGTTAGGAACACTCATCTTAGCCTCTGATGCTATTTACACACAAGAAAGTATGGAACCTAAATTACAACCACCTGGTATTCTTTATGATTCAGTTGGTTGGGCAAATTCAGTGGAATATATTAAGTGCCTTGCTCAAGAAAAGAATGCAGAGATTTGGTTTGGCCATGATGGTAACCAATTTGAATCTTTTAGAAAGTCTACGGATGGTTATTATGAGTAAAGGATGTGTGAAGCAATGAAAACAAAAGCTGCAGTATTATATGAAATGGGTGTTGAAGGGCCATATGAAAAAAAGAAGCCTTTAAAAATAGAAACTTTAAACCTTGATGCCCCTAAACAAAATGAAGTGCTAATTAAAATTCATGCCGCGGGTTTATGTCACTCTGATTTGTCAGTGATTAATGGTAGTCGTCCAAGACCAATGCCTATGGCGCTTGGCCATGAAGCTGCAGGTGAAGTTATAGAACTAGGTGAAGGTGTTAGTGATTTTGAAGTTGGAGATCACGTTGTCTGTACTTTTATCCCTAGTTGCGGTAAATGTATACCATGTCGTGAAGGAAGACCTGCATTATGTGAAAATGGTGCAGCTTCCAATGAGAAAGGTGAGATGATAGAAGGTGGGTTCCGACTATCTAAAGAAAAAGATGTCATACATCATCATTTAGGTGTTTCTGGATTTTCAGAATATGCTGTTGTCTCAGAAAATTCAATAGTAAAAATAGATCCAGAAATTCCATATGAACGGGCAGCAGTGTTTGGTTGTGCTGTCATTACAGGCATAGGTGCTGTTATAAATACAGCTCAGATTAGACCGGGGAGTAACGTAGCTGTAGTGGGTCTTGGTGGCATTGGACTCAATGCTATAATAGGTGCGAGACTGGCTGGTGCTAATGAGATTATTGCTTTAGACATTAACGAAGACAAGTTTGAAATTGCTAAAACTTTAGGTGCAACAGCAGTGTTTAACTCAAGTGATGAAAATGTGATTGATGATGTTAAAACATATGTAACAGGTGGCGCTGAATATGTGTTTGAAACAGCAGGTGTGGTACCTGCAATGCAAGTAGCATACGCGATAACAAAACGGGGTGGTTCAACAGTGACCACAGGTTTACCTGATCCAAAAGCAGAATTTTCATTTCCACAAGTAACGTTAGCTGCTGAGGAGAGGACGATTAAAGGTTCATATGTGGGAAGTTGTGTTCCTGATCGTGATATACCAAGATTCGTGAGTTTATATCGTCAAAACAGACTCAATGTTGATCCATTAATCAGTGATATTATCTCATTAGATCAGATAAATAAAGGGTTTGATCAATTAGCAAATGGCGATGCCGGTAGAATTATTATCAAAATGTCTTAATTAATAATTCAAAATATATAAAACAAAGGTTAAGTTGCGCGTTCAACAAACAACTTAACCTTTTTATAATAGAAAAACGCTGTGAGTTCATATTACATGATACCAATCATTTTCATCCAAATTGATCCTATGCCAATCCAAACGATAAAGTAAACAATACCGAGAATAAAATTCATTGTCCACCAACGTTTTTGGCTTATATAATCAGCAGAAAATAGTATCGGTGCAGGACCGCTACTATAATGTGTTGTTGAAGCTAATAGGTTACCGAAGAAACCTAATATTAAAGCGCTGAATAATGGCGGTGCACCAGCGGCGACAGCGACTCCTAATAGTGCAGCATACATCGCACTAACATGTGCCGTTGCGCTTGCAAAAAGATAGTGTGAATAAAAATAGGAAACAATTAATAATATGAGCACGATTGGCCAACTAAAATTACCTAAGCTGGATGCAATTAACTTACTTAACCAAGGGATAAAGCCCAGTTTATTAAGTTGATCAGCCATTAATACAAGCACTGAAAACCAAATTAATGTGTTCCAGGCGCCAGTTTCATTTAAAATATCTTTCCAATTTAAAACGCCTGTAATGAGTAAGAGTGAAAGTGCAATAAATGCTGTTAATGTAGCATCTATTTGAATGACACTTCCAGTAATCCATAAAGCGAGTGCTATGATAAAAATAGCAATCATAAATTTTTCTGGAATGGATATTTTACCCATTTTCATTAATTCTTTATGTGCCCAGTTTTTAGCATTTGGCGTTTTTTTAATACTGGGTGGATATATTTTATAAATAATGAACGGTACTATGATCAAAGAAATCAAGCCTGGCACAAGTGCAGCTAAGAACCAGTTCATCCATGTTATATGTACATTCGCAGTGCTTTCTGCAAGGTTTTGTGCGAGCGGATTACCAGCCATCGCAGTTAAAAACATTGCAGCAGTAATTAAATTACCTTGAAATTCAGTGAAAATTAGAAAAGCACCCATTTTTCTTTCTGTACCTTTTTTTGGGTCTGAGCCAAATGATTCAGATAAAGATTTAATAATTGGGAACATAATACCACCTGCACGGGCGGTATTACTAGGTGTTGCCGGTGCTAATATAAGGTCTACGCCTACGAGTGAGTACGCGAGTCCCAAGGTCTTTTTACCAAAAAGATTAACGAATTGTAATGCGATACGTCGTCCTAAGCCTGTCTTCACAAAGCCTCTTGAAATAAAAAAAGCTATGACAATGAGCCAAATACTATTATTGCCAAAACCTTGTACGGCATTTTTTATATCAGAGACGCCTGTAATTACCATGACAGTAAAACCTAGTATAGATACAGCTCCAATAGGCATTGGTTGTGTGATACAAGCAATGATCGTTGCCACAAAAATAGCAAACATATACCAAGCTTGTATACTAAGTGAATCTGGTTTGAAAGGGGTGAGCAGCCAAATAAGTATACCGATCACTAAAGGTAAAATGAATTTACGGTACTTTATTGAGTTTTGCATACTACAATTTCCTTCTTTCCATACAGGTTATTTACTACAGTTATTAATTTATACTTATAAAAAAGAGATGTAAAGAAAAAAGGTTATAGACAATTAAATACTGAATGATTCATTTTGTGAATCAAATTATTCGAAGTTTTGAGGTATATTAGAAAAACTAGAAATCAGTTTATGTACTTATACGAAAATTGATCATGGAAACATAGCTAATATGGGGTTTACACACTCAGGAAGTCTTCGGTTTGTCTGCGCGTAATGTGCGCGCATGCTCTAATATATAGTTATACCGTTGCAAAACAGATTTGGATTTATAGTATAAAAAGACGACTGCTTTACAAATTTTAAATAAAGCAATCGTCTTTGTAATTGTTAAAAATTATTGTGCTGTATAGCCGCCGTCAATTACGATTGCTTGTCCAGTGACACTTTGAGCTTTATCGCTAGCAATGAATACAGCATAATCAGCAACTTCTTGAATATTTACAAGTTGTTTTTGTGGAATTAATGGGAATAGTACGTCTTCTAATACTTGTTCAACACTCACATTTCTTGTTTTGGCAAGGTCATTCATTTGGCCTCGAACGAGTGGTGTATCAATGTATCCAGGACAGATCGCATTGACTGTCACACCATCTTCGGCTGCCTCTAAAGCTGTAACTTTTGTTAGACCGATGATGCCGTGTTTGGCACTGTTATAAGCAGATTTGCCAGAAAATCCTACAAGTCCGTTGATAGAAGACATGTTTAAAATTCGTCCGTATTGTTGTTGCTTCATTAGCGGAAGTACATGCTTTGTCATAATAAAAGTACCAACTAGCATAATATCTATCATTTGTTTGAATTTATCAGTTGGAAAATCTTCAATATTTGCCACGTTTTGAAGACCTGCGTTGTTAATTAAAATATCAATTTGTCCATACTGTTTTACGGTTCTATCCACTAATGCTTCTACATCTTTTTCATTAGAAACATCCGCAGTAACACCAATACAATCAAAGCCGTTTGATTTAAATGATTCAACTGTACGATTTAATGCATCTTGATTAATATCGGTAAATACAACTTTTGCACCTTCATTTAAAAACACCTGAGCAATTTCCAACCCAATGCCACTCGCTGCACCTGAAATAATTGCGATTTTGTCTTTTAACATATGTTTGCCTCCCTTTTTATATCATATTTAGCTTACATTTGTTTAATGGATTAGTAAAATAAAGGATTTAATTGTGCTATATATGCTCCTTTTGTGGGAGTTCGATTATAGAAAGACAAACAATTCAATAATATTTATATTTTAATATAAAATAATAGTATAATTCATTTTAGAAAGAAGGTATAATTTAGTGTAGTTAAAATGAATAGGAGGCTAAAGTTATTGAGTAGGAGAGAATATTTTCATCACGTTGATCATCGGAAAAAGCAACAAAACTCTAAATTAACACTGTGGATAACATTTATTATTACACTGATATTTACCATAGTAGAGTTTGTCGGTGCCATACTTTCAAATTCTTTAGCATTGTTATCTGATTCGTTTCATATGTTAAGTGATGTTATCGCATTAAGTTTGTCTATGGTTGCGATATATTTTGCAACGAAAAAGCCTACGTCACGTTTTACATTTGGTTATCTGAGATTAGAAATATTAGCTGCTTTTTTAAATGGTTTAGCATTAATGATTATTTCATTATGGATACTGTATGAAGCAGTTAAGCGTATGATTTATCAACAACCAATTGAAAGTGGTGTTATGGTTATCATAGCCACGATTGGTTTATTCGTTAATATCGTTTTGACAATCGTGCTTGTACGTTCTTTAAAACAGGAAGACAATATCAATGTTCAAAGTGCATTATGGCACTTCATGGGGGATTTATTAAACTCAATCGGTGTTATTGTTGCTGTCGTGTTAATCCATATAACAGGATGGCAGATGATAGATCCAATCATCAGTATCATCATTTCCTTAATTATATTACGTGGTGGATGGAAAATTGCTAAAAATGCTTGGTTTGTATTGATGGAAGCTGTGCCTGAAAAGTTCGATATTGATAAATTAATTGCTGATATGAAAAGTATAAAAGGGATTGATGATGTTCATGAATTTCATTTGTGGAGTATAACCACGGAACACTTTTCTTTAAGTGCCCATGTTGTACTAAGTGCTCCATCTGAGGATGAATCATTTAATGTCATAAATAATGTTTCTAAATTATTGGAAAATAAATACAATATCAAGCACACAACGTTACAAATTGAAAACCTTAGCATCAATAGGCATTCTAAGACATATTATGAAAATTTGAAATCATAACTATTCAGTGTTTGTAGAAATTTAATTTGTTGAATGTATGATTATATAGACAGAGAGAAATATAAAATTTAAACAAGCTTTCATTATCGCGATAGAGAAAAATACCATCTTTTTTATAAAATATGATTAATTTGAAAGAGCTACATCTTCTTAGTTTTAATTTATTGAAATACACTATATAATTTTAAGCAATAACTTAGAAAGGTGTATATGATGGGTCAATATCAAATTACAAAACCATTAAACAATAATGTTATTATTTGTATGCATCAAGAGCGTGAAGTGGTACTTATTGGCAAAGGAATCGGGTTCAATAAGAGACCAGGGATGGTTGTAGATGATGAGACAATGATAGAAAAAGTTTATGCGCTAGAACAGAAAAAGCAACAAGAACATTATAAAGCACTTATTGAACATGCCGATGATTCTGTCATTCAAGCGATTATTGAAGCGATTAATATGATTACTAATACAGATTTAGAAATTGATGATAATCGCTTAATTGTAGCGTTAACGGATCACATTATATTTGCATATAAACGACTCATGCAAAATCAATATATTAATAACCCTTTTGCAATCGAAACGAGACATCTATACCCTGAAGCTTATAAAATAGCTGCTTCAGTTATCTATAAACTCAATTCAGTATTGTCACTTCAATTTCCAGAAGATGAGGTTGGGTTTATAGCATTACATATTGCGTCTAATATGGAAAAGCTAACAATGAGCGAAATGAATAAAATTAATGATTTAATCAGTAAATGTATTCAAATTGTGGAGCATGATTTACACCAATCTATTGATACGACGTCTGTACAATATCAAAGATTTATTAGACATATTCAATTTTTAATTAGAAGACTGAGTATAGGGGAAACGATCAAGTCGCAAACTGAATTTGAAAAGATGTTGAAAGCGCATTATCCGCTGTGCTATAATGTTGCTGTCAAAATAATGAAAATGATGCAAAAACAGTTAGGTGTCACGGTATACGAAGCAGAAGTTATTTATTTAACGTTACATATCAACCACTTAACACAACAATAAATAAGCACGTGTAACTGATTCGATCAGGCATGAGTACTTAGACAGAGCAAAAGCTCAGTTTATTTACTCATGCCTTTTTTTGTGCCTTTGATCTTGTTTTGACGAAAAATAAAGGGACTTATAATATATTATGTTTTGTACATGAACGTTAGATAGTTTCTTGAAAATGGAGGATATATTATGTGGAAGAAATTTTTTGGTCAGCTTCAACGTATAGGTAAGGCTTTGATGTTGCCTGTGGCCATTCTACCAGCAGCTGGTTTGTTATTAGCTTTTGGGACAGTTTTACAAGGAGACGTTTTACAATCTTATCTCCCATTTATTAAAGCAGATGGATTTCAACATGTTGCTCAAATGATGGAAGGGGCAGGGGTTGTCATTTTCGATAATTTACCTATGATTTTTGCATTAGGTGTGGCTATCGGTTTAGCTGGCGGAGATGGTGTTGCTGCAATTGCTGCATTTGTAGGGTTTATGATTATGAATAAAACCATGGGTGCATTTTTAGGTATTACATCAGATAATGTCAGTGATGCTGCTAGTGGTTATGCAAATGTACTAGGCATACCTACCTTACAGACAGGTGTGTTTGGAGGGATTATCATTGGGGCGTTGGCTGCATGGTGTTATAACAAATTCTATAATATTTCATTGCCAAGTTATTTAGGTTTTTTCGCTGGTAAACGCTTTGTACCGATTATGATGGCAACGTGTTCTTTCATTCTTGCATTTCCGATGGCGTGGATTTGGCCAACCATTCAATATGGTTTAAATGCATTCAGTGAAGGTCTCTTAGAATCTAATACAGGTATAGCCGTATTCTTATTTGGCTTTATTAAACGTTTGTTAATACCATTTGGTTTACATCATATTTTTCATGCACCGTTCTGGTTTGAATTTGGAAGTTTTAAAAATGCGGCTGGACAAATTATTCATGGAGACCAGCGAATTTTTATTGCTCAAATCACTGAAAACGTACCACTGACAGCTGGTAAATTTATGGGTGGGGAATTTCCGGTAATGATGTTTGGACTACCTGCTGCTGCTCTAGCAATTTATCATTCGGCAAAGAAAGAAAATCGTAAAGTGGTTGGTGGTTTGATGTTATCAGGTGCCTTAACATCATTTCTTACAGGTATAACAGAACCGTTAGAATTTTCGTTCTTATTTGTAGCACCGCTCTTGTTCTTTATTCATGCAGTGCTAGACGGTTTTGGCTTCTTAATTATGTACTTATTGAATGTACATTTAGGCTATACTTTTTCAGGTGGATTTATTGATTTCTTACTGTTGAACATCTTACCTAATAAGACAGCTTGGTGGCTTGTTATTCCAGTAGGCATAGTCTATGCAATACTTTATTACTTTATATTTAGATTTATTATCAAAAAATTAAATTATAAAACGCCTGGTAGAGAAGATAAAGAAATGCAAAATAATTCTGTATCAGTAAGTGAGTTACCATTTAAAGTTTTAGATGCAATGGGTGGAAAAGAAAATATTAAACATCTTGACGCATGTATTACACGTTTAAGAGTAGAAGTTAATGAAAAATCTCAAGTAGATGTTGAAAGTTTGAAACAACTAGGTGCTTCAGGCGTACTAGAAGTAGGCAATAATATGCAGGCGATTTTTGGGCCGAAATCAGATCAAATTAAGCATGATATGGCACAAATTATCGCTGGTAATATCACAAAACCAGAAGAGACAACGATTGAAAGTGAAGCGATGAATGAATCAGTTACAGTTGAAGGTGAAACGATTTATGCACCACTTAAAGGTCGTACAGTACCGTTGGATGAAGTACCAGACCAAGTATTTAGTGATAAATTAATGGGTGATGGTCTTGCGATTTATCCAGCTAATGGAGAAGTCGTGGCGCCGTTTGATGGTACAGTGGAGCTAGTTTTCCCTACCAAACATGCGATAGGATTAAAATCTGAATCTGGTGTAGAAGTGTTAATTCACTTTGGTTTGGAGACGGTTGGATTGCAAGGAGAAGGTTTTAAAGTCCATGTAGATTCTGGAGATACAATTATAAAAGGTCAATCGCTTATGACTGTAGATTTAGACTATATTAAAACACATGCGAAAAGTGACATTACGCCGATTATCGTAACTAATTCTGGAGAACATGAGATTAAAACAACACATAATGGTGCAGTTGATATAGGAGAAGTATTAATTAAATTATAATATATATAAAACCTCTTAATTCACAATATCGTGTAATTAAGAGGTTTTTGTGTGGACTTAAAAATAATTGATTATGCATATTTTTAGAAATTTATAACTATATTCATTGAAAAATAAGAATAAATATTTGGAATTAATAATTTTAATACAAATCAATCATGGACTGTTTAATTTTTTTAAAAAAATAAACATATAAAGTCTTTTAATTTTTTTATCATGTTGTATAATAATGTTCCTGAGGAGGGAAATATTATGAATAAAAAATATGATTTTGTAACTAATAAATTAAATAAGTATACCATCAGAAAATTTTCTATTGGTACAGCATCTATATTATTGGGGGCTACTTTAATATTTGGCATGAGCCAAGAAGCTAAGGCTGATGAAGACAATTCTGCTCAAAGTGAAGATGTTGATTTAGAATCATCAGAAAAAGGTTCAAAAAATAGTACAGTAAAGTTGCAAGGAGAGGACCTGAATGAGCAACCAAGTGACCTAACTACACAGAATCCAGAAAATTCGACCAATAAAGGATTTACATCAGCATCAGAAGCCAACCAATTAGATGAAGTGGGAAATACTAATTCAGAAGAAATAGAAAATTCAAATAATCAAACAACAAATCAAGATAAATTAGTAGAGAAACAAGTGGGAGCAAAGGAAGTATCTGATAATAAGGAATTATCATTCAAATCAGATAATGAAATTCCAAATAAAGAAGTAGAAAAAAATAAAGTTGAAAAGCAAAACGAAAATCATCCAAGTGGAGATGTACTAGACCAAGAAAATGAAGTTAAAGTAGAAGAAAATATATCATCTAAAGAAGCGGCGACACCTAACTATAAAGAAGAAAATAATAAAAATGAGTTAGTAGAATCTGTAGAAGATACAGTAGTGCCAAATTCTGAAACATCAAGCGCAACAAATAACGTAAATAATGAAGAATATGAAACAAAAAAATCAAGTGCAGAGGTTGCTTACTATTCCAATGATACAATAAAACCAAACTCAAATTCTTTACGTGCTAATACTTCCGATGATGCTAGTGAAACAAAAGGTTCTACCGTGAATGATAAGATTAAGATTGATAGTTTTAATTTTAATAATAAACCTATTAATCCTAATAATAGCGGTTATACAAATATGAATGTGAACTTTTCTATAGAAGGAAATGTTAGAGAAGGTGATTATTTCACTTTTATATTACCGCATAATTTGACTGGAGACGGTGACATTGATTATAGCAATGTTGGTAACGTGATGCAGTTACCCGATATTAAAAACAGTAAAGGGGAAGTAGTTGCAAAAGGAAATTACGATACTATTAATAAACAAGGAACGTACACTTTTACTGATTATGTAAATAATAAAAAGAACATAGCAGGTAAATTTGATATACCTCTATTCACTGATAGAAAAAACACACCATATAGTGGTAATTATCCGGTAGAGTTTAATATAGCAGACAAAACATTTGATTCTTCAATAGATATTAATTATGGAAGTCCAGTATACGGTCAACCAGGCAGTTATGGTGCAAATATTACATCATTTATAACAGAAATTGATAACGCTGAAGGAAATAATAGATATAAGCAAACTGTATATGTAAACCCTAAAGGTAATGACATATATAATTCAGTAGTGACATTAAAAGGATACCATGATGATCCCAGTGAAAGTAGTACAGTATTAAATCTGAAGGATAGTAATATAAGAGTATATGAGGTTAAAGATAATACTAAAATTACTGATAGTTATTACATTGACCCCCAAAATCCAAATTATACTGATATCACAGATGATGTTACGCCATATATAAAAGACAATGGTAATAATACGGTAAGTATTGATTTTGGCAATATAAATAAAACCTATGTTATTACTGTAGATGGTAAATATAATAATAGTGGTAAAAATGTTAAAACAAGAGTGATTGAAACTAACACTGACCGTTTTGGTATCAGAGATAGTGCATACTATTGGGATAATGAAAATATAGTAACAAATGGTTCAGGTGATGCAGACGGCGACGATGACGATACGGATGCGGATAGTGATGCCGATGCGGATAGTGATGCAGATGCGGATAGTGATGCCGATGCGGATAGTGATGCAGATGCGGATAGTGATGCCGATGCGGATAGTGATGCCGATGCGGATAGCGATGCCGATGCAGACAGTGACGCAGATGCGGATAGCGATGCCGACGCAGATAGTGATGCTGACGCGGATAGTGATGCTGACGCGGATAGTGATGCCGACGCAGATAGTGATGCTGACGCGGATAGTGATGCTGACGCGGATAGTGATGCTGACGCAGATAGTGATGCTGACGCGGATAGTGATGCAGATGCGGATAGCGATGCCGATGCGGATAGTGATGCTGACGCAGATAGTGATGCTGACGCGGATAGTGATGCAGATGCGGATAGCGATGCCGATGCCGATAGTGATGCTGACGCAGATAGTGATGCTGACGCGGATAGTGATGCAGATGCGGATAGCGATGCCGATGCCGATAGTGATGCTGACGCAGATAGTGATGCCGACGCAGATAGTGATGCCGACGCGGATAGTGATGCCGACGCAGATAGTGATGCCGATGCGGATAGTGATGCAGATGCGGATAGTGATGCAGATGCGGATAGT
>NZ_PPRL01000189.1:0-1219 GCF_002902235.1 Staphylococcus ureilyticus | reverse complement strand
GCAGATAGTGATGCCGACGCGGATAGTGATGCCGACGCAGATAGTGATGCCGATGCGGATAGTGATGCAGATGCGGATAGTGATGCAGATGCGGACAGCGATGCAGATGCGGATAGTGATGCCGATGCGGATAGTGATGCAGATGCGGATAGTGATGCCGACGCAGATAGTGATGCCGACGCGGATAGTGATGCCGACGCAGATAGTGATGCCGACGCGGATAGTGATGCCGATGCGGATAGTGACGCAGACGCGGATAGTGATGCCGACGCAGATAGTGATGCCGATGCGGACAGCGATGCAGATGCGGATAGTGATGCCGACGCAGATAGTGATGCCGACGCGGATAGTGATGCCGATGCGGATAGTGATGCAGACTCCGATGAGGGTGTCGACAGTGGTGTTGATACAGAAAATGATAAGAACTCTACCTCTACATCGACAAGAAATCAAAGTGAAAATGATACTAAAACTCAAAGTGAAAAAACATTACCTGAAACAGGTGATGATGAAAAGTCGAATTTATCCTTAGCGGGTGGTTTGTTTGCTTTAGCAGGATCAATTCTTTTATTTAGACGGCGCAAAAATCAAAGTGAAAATCAATAATTCGTTGAGAAAGAGAGGGCTAGGAGAATAATTATACTAGTCCTCTTTCTATATTTATTAAAAATAGCTAGATATGCAATATATAAATTTGGGGATTATAATTATAGGCTTTATTGAAAATAGATGATATAAAAATTACAGTACAATTTTGGAGGAAGTCTAATGAATATCTCAGAGAAAATTAATAAATTAGTTTCTCAGAAAGAAGTGCAAATGTCATTAGGAAAGTATGCATTTATTAGTCTGGGAAAGAGTAATATGAAAGCAACAGTTAAATTATTAAAAAAAACTCGATATTTGGAAAGAGACATCTTAAACCAATGTGAAAAATTCAGAAAAAAAGCTGGCGTATATCCTATTTGGATTAAATTAGATATAGTGACAGATACTGAAAATGTTTGTTTTGATGATCTTGTTAAAGAATTAGTAGAAACAAGAAGAAATTATATAGATTTTGGTATTGCTTTAGATAAGTTTTGGAATACTGTTTTTTTAGCAGAAGAAATCAATGCAAATGCTTTTGTAAGACCTGATAAAAAGGATAAGTCTACTTTTATATTATCTGAAGAAAATATCAATAACTATTTAAGAAAATATACCACACACAATAAAC
>NZ_PPRL01000188.1 GCF_002902235.1 Staphylococcus ureilyticus | reverse complement strand
ATTTTTTGGTGCATTTTTATTTTCTTCTAACTCTAATAATAAAAAGTAATGATTTTATTCAATATTTCTTTGTACTAAGGCAATTTAATATAAAAGGGAAGTAGATATTATTCCAAAATCTCAACAAATAATATTAGCCATTTTGCTATTCTTTATGAGTTTTAATTTTTTGTTACCTATAATAGGAGCAATTTTTAAAATTGAAATTTTAGAGTTTGGCTCAATTTTTGTAAAGCTACTTGATAGTATAACTTTATTAATTGCAATCACCTTTGTATATAGACAAATTAAGCGCAAAGGTTTTTAAATAATCATATTTAACCCACTAC
>NZ_PPRL01000187.1 GCF_002902235.1 Staphylococcus ureilyticus | reverse complement strand
TTATAGAAACTATTAAAGTCATTAACAAAACAAAGAATAAATATATATTTTTTCAATTTATTAATATCTATGTATTTGTTTAACATACATGAATCTGACATTCACTCTGTGCTGCATCGAGAAATCAATTTACGTATAGTTGTTCGTTTGATGTTTAATAATTGTATTTAATTCACCTCTAAATATAAGTTGATTTCACATATAATACTGTTAATCATAACTTTTTGTTATCACCTTTATTTTTTAGGTATAGTACAATTAAGTTAATAATTAATAGCATTGCCTAATAATTGATTGTCAACTAATTGCATGAAGATTGGAGTTTGAGGGATGGATATAAAATTAACTGATAAAGAAGCTGGGTTATTATTAAATTTAACCAAAGAAATTTTAGTAAAACACAATATTAAATTAGAAGAAAATTGCAAAGGTTATATAAATATCACTTCTTCTAAATCAGAAACTTCTTTTATTTTAAATTATTTTGTTAAACCTGGGAAAATAACGTTAAATTTTAGAGAGTCACAATACAACTTAAATTTACTACGTATTAACT
>NZ_PPRL01000186.1:10111-10386 GCF_002902235.1 Staphylococcus ureilyticus | reverse complement strand
GATAACATCCTTGTTAAATTGTTTATATCTGAAATAGTTCATACAGAAGACTCCTTTTTGTTAAAATTATACTATAAATTCAACTTTGCAACAGAACCCCCTTCCATGTATCATGATTTAAAAAGTGGACGTTTAACAGAAATTGATTTTCTGAATGGACAAATTGCAGATTATGGTAGTGAATTAGGTGTTCCAACTCCAATTAACGAAATGTTGAAACATATGATTCATCAATTAGAAAATAAAAATTAAATTATTTTGTGGGTTTGATTTTG
>NZ_PPRL01000186.1:650-10101 GCF_002902235.1 Staphylococcus ureilyticus | reverse complement strand
GATTAAGAGACTCCTTTTTAAAAGGAGTCTCTTTTGGTATATTTTCTGATAAAGATGAATTATCTTATATCAACAAATTCGCACAATTTAACCTCGCTATAAATTTCCTTAGTGTTTTTTTAATTTAGCATTAACCTTTTTACTGAGTTGTATATTAATGATAAGAAATATGAGCCATATTATTAGAAAAATAATCACAAATGTAATAAGTGACGGAATCAATGTTGAAACATTCATCGGTATCCAATGGTTTAAATAAGCCACGGTAACAAATGAGATAATACTTCCACTTAAATGAATAAGCAATTGCAGTAGTAACGGTATACTCTCTATAACATATACAAAGGATAACAAACCGCACATTGCTCCAAAGAAATATATGCCACTCACGTCACCAAACCCAATGTTTATTTGATTTGCTGCAATAAAAATGAGAGTAATGCTACTACTAATTCCGATGCCTTGAAACATTGTTTTTAAAAATTTTTTCGTTGCAATTTCCTCCTTATATGTCTAATACTTTATTTAAATTTTTAATATATCTTCGAGATATAGATACTTTCTTATCGTTCGTAAGTGTTGCCATTAGATTACCTGAGAATGAGGGACTAACTTTTTTTATAAAATGCACATTGATAATCGATGATTTTGATATTTGTATAAAAAGGGAGGGGGCTAGTTCTTGATGTAACTTATTTAAAGTCATTCGCGTTGAAATTTCTCCGTCTGTTGTTGTGATCGTGAGATTTTTATCAAATATTTCAGCGAACATAATGTCTGGTTTATTGACCATGAACACCCCCTCTGAGGTTTTAATACCTAATTTATTTGTATTTATGAGTGAAAATTTATTAATATAATCTAATAAATTTTCACCTGTTTTTTTATCATAAGTATTGATGTTTACTTCAGTAATGGTATGCACTGGATCTATTTTTAAACGGACTTTCATGCTACTCTCCATAATTCTCCCCCCCTTGTTTGTTTATATCATATGAGTTTCTCTATCTTTTGTCAGTAAATTTGTCGTAAGAGGTAACCAATTTAACTTAAGTGGTTTGAAAAATAGTTATAAAATAAAAGTACTGCAAGTTGTTTCTGAGGTATTTTTTATATTTTAAGTGTTCGTTACTGATACTAAAGTTTATTTTTATTTATTTGAAAATTCAGAAACTATAAAAGCCCTAAAGACTGATTTAATAGTCTTTAGAGCTTTTATTTAATTAAGCGTTGTCAGAAGGTATGTAAGTTATTTAGAAGAGATGTTCTTAAAATTTTGCCACTCTTCTCTTAGAATGCCCATTTGTATAGCGTCATAGAAATCACCTTTAACTACTCTCCCTCTACGTATACGAGCTTCTTCTATCATCCCAGATTTACTTGCTACTTTCATCATTCTAATATTACCAGACCATGTTGAAATACCTATTCTATTAGCATTTGTTTCTTTAAAAAGATAATCAATCCATTCTTTGAATACTTGAGAACCTAGGCCCTGTTCCCAATTATTATTTTTGTATATGACAATACCACATTCTAACCATTTGGATTTCTTATCTTTCCAATATGATGTGACTACGCCTAAGAAATCATTTTCATACTTTATTGCTAAGGTAGATAACGTGTTTTTATAAAGATATTTACTTTCTCTATATTTATTTTCGAATTCAGTAAACGTAATTTTTTCTTCTTCGATATATGGCCCATTCCATTCCTTAGCTTTTTGTAAGGGTTCTAAATATTTCCAATAATAATAAATGTTTAAATCTTCTTCATTTAGTTCTTCTAGAAGCGCCTTCTTATTTGTATTTTTCAACTTTAACCTACTCCTACATCGTTCAGAATTTATTGCTAGTATATACTTTTTACTGAATTAATTACACATAATCAATTCTATTAGCTTTAGTACTCAAAATGTTCGTTTTTGACACAAAACCTCTTAACTTAATATTAAGAGGTTTTTCTTGGATATTTAAGTCTATAAACTTGTGTTATAATCAATGTATCATAAATATCAAAAATCATGAGTTTTTAGACGATGAGAGACGCGTTTATTTGCATCGAGAATTAGATTTCGTTAATAAGTGCCCATAAAACGATTAAAAGAGGTGGTATTGAAATGGCTAAAATTGGTTATGCACGTGTATCAATACAAGATCAAAGTCTTGATGGACAGATTGATACACTTGAGGAATATGGTTGTGAACGTATCTTTAGCGAGAAAGCGAGCGGTCGCAAAACGAAAAGAACAGAACTTGATAAGTGTTTAGATTATTTACGCGAAGGAGATATCCTAGTTATCTATAAACTAGATCGTCTTGGACGTACAACAAAACAGTTAATTGAGCTATCGCAATGGTTGGATGATAATAGCATTGATTTACATATTATAGATATGAACGTATCGACTAAAGATGCGATGGGCAAGATGTTCTTTACCATGATGAGTGCATTTGCTGAACTTGAAGCTAACTTATTAAGTGAACGTACGAAAAAAGGATTAGAAGCAGCAAGAGCTAGAGGGAGAAAAGGTGGAAGACCATCATTACCAGATCATAAAAAAAGAGAGATTAAATTCTTATATGATGAGCAAAAACTTACTGGCGAAGATATTGCTAAACAAACAGGTGTAAGTCGTTCTACAGTATATAGGATGCTTAAAGATTAAACTCTATGAAAAAATATATTACTTAAGGCTCTTATAGGTGTATCTAAATCATTTTATGAACATTGATTTTATGTTGAGTTTTTGAACATATTATATACTGATATTCATAGATTTTGGATTATGAAGAAAGAGTGTACAGAAAACAGTTATTTTCTGCACACTCTCTTCAAATGAAATATTAAAACAATTAATACTAGACATGATAAAATATATAATAAGAGTTAAATCAAATCGTAGCATCCCAAAAGCAACTATCTCAATATACTAAGATATAGGAGGACCAAAATGATACAATCTATCAATCATATATGTTATTCCGTTAGTGATTTAAAAAATTCGATATGCTTTTATAAAAATATTTTATGTGGCGAATTATTAGTAAGTGGAAAAACAACTGCATATTTCAATATTGGTGGCTTATGGGTTGCGTTAAACGAAGAAAAAGACATTCCTCGAAATGAAATTCAATATTCATACACACATGTAGCGTTTACTATAGATGAAAGTGAATTTAATGATTGGTATCAATGGTTCAAAAAAAAGGACGTGAATATATTAGAAGGGCGTACTAGAGATGTAAGAGATAAGCAATCAATTTATTTTACTGATCCTGACGGGCACAAGTTAGAGTTACATACTGGCACACTAGAAAATAGATTGAATTATTATAAAGAAACAAAACCGCATATGGTATTTTACAAATAAGTAGGTGCTCTATGACAAGATATACAAGATTGTTTGAAGAAAAAGACTTTAACCAAATCAATAAGTTACTACAACTATATTATGAGTTAGGATATCCAACAACGAGTAAAGAACTTATTCATCGATTAAGTAAGATTAATAATCACAAAGACTATTATATACTACTACTGATTGAAGACGAGATAATTATAGGCTTTAGTGGCATGTGCAAAATGATGTTCTATGAAAATGATGGGAATTATATGCGTATATTATCTTTCGTTGTCAATTCAAATTTTAGAGGAAATGGATTAGGTTCATTATTGTTAAAGGAATCTGAAAAATTAGCTGACAAGTTAAACTGTAAAGTAATTACATTGAATAGTGGAATTAGAACAGAAAGAGAAAATGCACATAAGTTTTATAAAGCTAATGGGTTTGAAAGTAAATCTTATGGATTTTCAAAAAGTATCAACTAATGAAATTTAATATTAGAAATAATAGCTTATTACCCAATAAATGAGAAAGCGCAGTACTTATATAGTGAGTGTACTGCGCTTTCTCATTTATTGAGTAAAATTATTCTTATATATCGAGTAAAATGACATGCGATAATTTCAACAACTTACTTTGTATGATTAGGGTGTACTCTTATTACACTATGTATTCACTTAAAATACTCCATACTTTTTGCAATATTTCTTTATTATATGCTATGAGTCCAACTTCCCTTGAATGATTTTCCAATTCTCTGATTAAAAGATTCATACTTTCAACTCGTATTATTAATGATTGAGGAATGATTGTTATTCCTTGTTCAGCATTAACACTAGCCAGTATGGACTCTAAATCATTTTTATGTTCAAGATTCATCTTAGTTTTAGAGAGATGTTTTTGTATAAAAGATAAAGTATCACATGGTGGATTAAGAAGAAGTATCTTTTCATTTATTAAATTACTAGCAAATATACTATCGGATAGCCTTAAATCACTAGTTCTTGGAAAGACCACCATATATTTTTCACGATATAAAACTTTACTATAAAGTTGATTATTTTCTGTAGCAGTTATGTCTCCAATAACTACATCTATATCCCCATTATGTAAGTGATCAAGTAAAATTTGAGTGTTACTTTCAATTTTTATGGAGAGTCTTTGCTGTATTAATGCTTCTTTTTTCTCAGCCCATTTATACAATGAAAAGCTTGGTAATAGACCAACTCTAATTGTTGCATCTCCATTTTTTAAGTCTCTGCTTTTAATTCGTCTATATCGCTTTTTATAATCTTAACTTTACTCAAAACTAACACACCATACTCAGTTAAAAATATGCCTCGAGAGGTTCTATAAAACAAGTCACCTTCAAAGTATTCTTCAACACGCTTAATTCTCTTACTAAGTGCTGGGGTACTGATATTAAGTAGCTTAGAAGCATGGTTAAGACTCTGATATTCAGCAACTTTTATGAAATCCTCTATATATTCAATATTCATATATTACTCCCCCTATTAACTTTTCTTTAATACCACTCTTAATGTATTCATTATTCCATTAATTACAATATAATACTACGCTAAAATACATAAATATATTTGTTAGGAATGATTAAATCATGAAGAAAATTTGGATTTTAACATTAGGTATGTTTGCTTTAGGGATGGATACTTATATTGTGGCTGGACTATTACCTGATATAGGAAAGAGTTTTAATAAAAGTAGTGCTAAAATAGGGCAGGGCGTTACTGTTTTTACATTATTTTTTGCTTTATCAGCCCCTGTTTTTTCAACTATACTAGCTAAGTATTCTGTGAAAAAAATTCTTTTACTGGCTTTATTAACTTTTGGATTAGCTAATTTGATTACTATGCTATCTCTAAACTATTCAATATATATCTTATCCAGATGTATAGCTGGACTAGGTGCAGGATTATTCTCTCCTATGGCAGTTAGTTCGGGTGGACATTTAGTAAGTCAAAAAAATAAAGGAAAAGCATTAGCTTTTATAGTTGGAGGCATGAGTATAGGTACGGTTGTTGGGGTTCCCATAGGCTTACAATTAGCTAATTTAATTAATTGGAGGTTTGCTATAGGTATAATTGTAATTTTAAGTATAGTTGCCTTTATAAGTATATATTTTTTACTTCCTGATTTTAAAATGCCTTCAGCACCTAGCTTGAAAGAAAGATTCTCACTTTTTATAGATCCACATGTATTAAGAGTGGTCTCTGTAACTGTATGTGCAGCAATTGCAAGCTTAGGTTTATACACCTATCTTTCTCAAGTTATAAGTGAAGGTATTTCACCACACTACATTACACTTTTCTTAACTACTTGGGGAATTGGAGGATTATTAGGAAGTTTTGGAGTCGGTTTAGTCATTGATAAATTTAAAAACACCCAAATTTTGATGCTTATCATTTTAGTCACTTTAGGGATTAGTATAGTGTTAATCCCTACACTTATTAAAATTCCTATTTTAGGACTTATACCGTTCATACTATGGGGAGCAATGGGATGGGCTACTCAAGCACCACAGCAACATATATTATTAAAAAATCATTCTGAACATGGTAGCACATCTGTGGCCTTAAATAGCTCTCTAAATTATTTAGGAAGTGCGATTGGCGCTGCATTAGGTGGTTTATTACTTGCACAAGGAGCTTCAACTAACATATTAATTTATTGTTTTTTTGCTATAGTTATTATAGGTATTATTATTCAAATAATAAATGTGTTTATCGATAGGAATAGTATAGAACTTTAAATAAATATCATTACAAATAAAAGCACCCTACTATTTGATATAGTAGAGTGCTTTTATTTGTAATGATATCTGCATGATGCAACTAATATTGCATTGTCATTTACTGTATATACTAATCTATGTTCTTGGTTAATTCGTCTACTGTAATATCCAGAAAAATTGCCAACTAACTTTTCAGGTTTACCTATACCATCTAATGCACCATCTCTAGAGATACTTTTTAATAACTGATTAATCCTTTTAACCATCTTTCTATCTTTTGTCTGAAAATATTCATAATCATCAAACGCTTGTGGTGAAAAGGTAATATTCAATTTAGCCACTTATATCAAAATATCCTTAGTTTTTATATTACCACGTTCTAGGTTTTCAATAGATTCTGATAAATATTTTGCATTGGCAGGATTTTGTTGCAAGTATAGTGTCTCCATTATTTCATTATAATTATCTTCTGACATTATAACTGCATTACGGTCTTTTGTTGTAATTGTTATCGTATCGCTATCATCATTAACTTTATTAATCATGTCTTTGAAATGTTCACGTACATATGAATAGGATTTAACAGTCATATCAAATGCCTCCTTACAGTTGTTAAACATTTTATTATCTAAATTGTACAATTTTTTGTACGATTTAGCAAGTTTTTAACTTATAGCATTATTACAATAAGTATCCACTTCCGATAAGTTGAATTACGTCTATAAAAAATTTATCACTTGTTACTTTTAAGTAAAAATTTTTTCCAGTTTACCTAAATGTCTTAATGTTGATGTTAGTGTTGCAAAAATAAAACGTTTTAAAAAGCTTCATTCAAGTTATTATAAATATCAAGAGCCTGGCTTACTTTCATTTTTCTTATTAATCATAATTAAGGAAATAACTATTAAGGCTAGTCCTGATAAAGTAAGTATAGTCATTTTATGCCCGAAAATTAAAAAATCCATAAATGCTGTGAGAGGTGGGGCACAGTAAAATAAACTTGTAACTTTTGTCAAATTACCTTTATTTATCATGTAGTACAACAACATAGTTGCCCCAATAGATATAATTAGTACCATCCAAGCAAGTGATATGATAAACGAAAAAGTTAAGTTTATAGATAATGTATTTATAAATGGGGCAAAGGTGATAAATATAATAAAACTAATGGTATATTGTATTACCATATTAGGAATCAGACTAATACTAATCTTATTTTGTGAAAATGTCCCTAGGGTTATTGATAATACAGAAAGAGAACAACAAATAATTCCAATAGTAGACATAGATCCTGTAGTTAAGTTATGTACAACTACCAATATAAGCCCCAACATACCTAATATGAGTCCTACCCATTGCAATTTCGTATTACTTTCTTTGGTTATTAACGCTGTAAGTATAGGTTGTACCCCTAAAATTATCGACAATAATCCTGGTGAAACATTAAAATCTAGTGCTAAAAAGAAAAATAATTGATAACCCACTTGTTGTAAAAAACCAGTACAAATTACCAGTATCCATTGTTTTGAAGATCTAGGAAATTGATTTTCTTTTTTCTTTTTGGATTTGAACCAAAAATAAATCCCCCATAAAATAAGCATTGAAAATAGATACCGATATACTAAAAAAGCAAGTGGATTGGCATACTTCAATCCATTTTCTACAAAAATCGCTCCACTCGACCACATGATTATAAAAGTAACCGGAACTAGCATATTTGTTATAAATGCTTTCGAATAATTCTTTGTATTGTTAATCATTATTACTCACCTCAATATAATAATCGAGCCACCCATATGAATGACTCGATTGCCACAGTCTTTCGTACTAACTTTACTTTTGGGTAACATTAAGTTGACCAGTCAGAAAAAGAAAAATGTTCACCCAATTCTCTTTTTTCAATTAGATATTCATTTACTTGTTTAGCCTTTTTAATCATCTCTTTATCATTTGTCCTTTTAGATATTTCTAATAGCCAACGATAACAAATGTCAATAGGTATTTTTTTATAGAAATGTAGTTTGGATAACAGGAATACAATTTCTTTAAAAGTATAGTGATGTATAACATTACTTAAATTTCTAATGATTTCTTCTCCATAATTTGAGTCTACTTCCTCACGTTCAACTATATAAGGATTAATATTTTCATCATATAAATTTTTATTTGTAAAAATATCTTTAGGTGTATAAGGTTCGTCAAAAACAAAGTCTAGGCATAAGAATAGTCTATTTTTATTAGAGAAGTTTGCTGCTGCATGAATAATACCAGCATCTAAAAACCAAATTCCTCCTTTTTTCATACAAAAAACATTATCTTCATCTGAATGGAAAGCTAGTTCATTTGTTTCTAATGGTATAAATACTCTGAAATATTTTTCCATTTCTTTATTTAAATCAACAAAATCTCTGTGAGGCATAATTAAAGCATCAACAAGATTCCGTGTTCTAACCATTTTTAAATTTTTTATATTAAAGTTTTCTTGAATGAAATTGCTTATATAAGGTAATTGCTTTCCATAACTAGTTTGTTTAATTTCGTGATTATAATCTCTATATTGAGTATCTTTTTCATCTTCTGATGCCCCCCCCATAAAGTACAGTTCATCCAAAAACCTGAACTAAATTCATCATATTCCTCTGAAATTTTGGGAAACGTCGTGTGGGTTTGCAAATCTTTTTCTAATTTCTTTTCGTCAAAATTCACTTTACCAAAAGCATAAGAACTCATATATTTCACGCTACCCTTCTAATTAAATTAATATAGAAATATTTAATTTCTATATTAATTTAAACATACAAAACTTTTTCTCATTAAGGAAATTGATATAAGGAAATGGTACAATCGCTTAAAATGATAAGAGAGGTGAAAATATGGAGATACGACACTTAAAAACTTTTGTATCTATTGTAAAATGTGGTGGATTTACTCATGCAGCAGATGTCTTAGGTTATGCTCAATCAACTGTTACTGCCCATATTCATGAATTGGAAAATGAATTAAAAAAACCTTTGTTCGATCGAATTGGTAAAAAAGTCATATTAAATGAGACGGGTAAAATACTATTTCCGAAAGCTATGGAAATTATAAATTTAGAAAAACAAGCTAGAGATATAAACAATGATGAAGAATTATCAGGGGACATTTCTATTGGAGCACCTGAAACTTTGTTAACTTACAAATTACCTACCTTATTAAAAAAAATGAAATTACAGTATCCAAAAGTAAATATACAAATAAAGCACCTACAACCACATACTCTTAAGTATGAGTTGAAAAACGGAAATATTGATCTAGCTCTTGTCTTGGAGCAAGAAAATGAAAACGAACTAAGTTATCATAAATTAACTAAA
>NZ_PPRL01000186.1:0-640 GCF_002902235.1 Staphylococcus ureilyticus | reverse complement strand
ATGTGTATAAGAGACAGGTTGTATATTTAGAAAAACATTTGAAGATATTGTTAATACAACAAATAGGCTAATAAATTCTCATATAGAATTTGAAAGTATAGAAACTATAAAATCATGTTTAAAAGAAAATTTAGGTATTGCTTTGTTACCTTATATAAGCATAGAAAATGAATTAATGAATAATGATTTAACTGCACATAAAAGATATAGTAATGCAGTTTCTATTTATTATGTATATCACGAAGATAAATGGCACTCTCCTTTATTCACTACAGTTATAAACATGGTACAATCACTAAGTACTTAGTATTAGAGAGTGTAAAAAATTCATATTGACAGGAAAAATCGATGCTAAATTTATTAATATTATAACTTTGGATTTAAAACTTTTTGACTATAAAGTAGTTTTTCAATTGCAGTAAATGCGGAAACAATTGTAAAAATACAATCCATTGAGACAAATCTTTTGAATGTGCCATTCCATTGATCGCGGTTAACAATAATGCTATTACTGTTAAAATTTAGCAATTTCATATTATAACTGGTTCTGTTGCAAAGTTGAATTTATAGTATAATTTTAACAAAAAGGAGTCTTCTGTATGAACTATTTCAGATATAAACAATTTAACAAGGATGTTAT
>NZ_PPRL01000185.1 GCF_002902235.1 Staphylococcus ureilyticus | reverse complement strand
ATTTGTGTTATCAATAACACGTTGTTTTGATTCAACATTTAATGTTGAAATCGGAATTAACGTTGACATATTGCAATTCAGTTTTCAATGTTCATTTTCGACAAATAATTGCTTTTCTATCTTATCATCTTCGTTAACGTTTCGTCAACAAAAATTTAATTTATTTAACAATCACTTAACATCACTTTAATAATATTAAAATATTATTTTCTTTTTTTCAAGTATATTTTTTACACTTTTAAAAATTTATTTAAATAATGTTTTGTCGTTTTTGAGGACTTTTATATATTATCAAT
>NZ_PPRL01000184.1:436-694 GCF_002902235.1 Staphylococcus ureilyticus | reverse complement strand
CTAATAATGTCATTATTTGATAATACATGGAATAATATCGAAGAATTTTGGAATAAGACAAATATTGATAATATATCTGAGCAGTATATTAACTTAAAAAATGAAAATATTAATAACTTAAATAACAAATTTTCTTGGATTCATGACGAAGATAAACCTTTTATCAATACCGATAATTGCAAAGCGGCTGATTGGGGCATACCTAATCAAGTTTTAGGTAATCTTGAAAATGCAAAAATCATCATTGGACTATTTAAC
>NZ_PPRL01000184.1:0-414 GCF_002902235.1 Staphylococcus ureilyticus | reverse complement strand
TGTCGAATAGCCAAGCTAATAAATGTTTATCTGTAAATAATTATATCAAGAATGAGTTAGCTGAAAGTAAAAATGATTATAAGTTAGAAACTCACGAATTCTTTAAAAATATTGAAGATTATAAAAACCACATCTTTTCTAAAGATAATGTTATATCTCAAGAACTTAAAAATTTATATAAACTACATAACGAATCAGTGCCTATTCTAGATCAAAAGCAAACAGAAATAAAAAAAGTAGCCTATTATTATAGTTTATATTTTAGTAAATCTTTTAATAAGCCTTTTAGAGAAGTAAATACTTATTATAAAAATATGTTCTATAAAATAAATAAATTAAAAAGTTATTCAAGCTCTAACTATGACATTGAAAATGAATTTTATTTTCATTTAAGCACTATGAGAATATGTAATG
>NZ_PPRL01000183.1:741-1496 GCF_002902235.1 Staphylococcus ureilyticus | reverse complement strand
CCATCAAATGTAGATTTAGAAGGTGGAGAAGATATCAAAGTTACTTCTAAAGATAAAGTTGGCAATACATCTGAAGAGACAATGACAACAGTAGTAGACACGACAGCACCATCAGCACCGACGGTGAACGGAGTGACAAGTGAAGCTACAACGGTAAGTGGCACAGCAGAGCCAGGCTCAACAGTAACCGTGATGTTCCCAGATGGAACAACGGCAACAGGAATAGCAGATGAAGAAGGTAACTACACAGTTGAAATTCCATCTAATATAGATTTAAAAGGTGGAGAAGAATTACAAGTAACAGCTACAGATAAAAATGGTAATGTATCTAAATCAAGTATTGTTATAGTAAGTGATTCAGGAGAAAACCCAGGTACAGGAGAAAACCCAGGTACAGGAGAAGAACCAGGTACAGGAGAAGAACCAGGTACAGGAGAAGAACCAGGTACAGGAGAAGAACCAGGTACAGGAGAAGAACCAGGTACAGGAGAAAATCCAGGTACAGGAGAAGAACCAGGTACAGGAGAAGAACCAGGTACGGGAGAAGAACCAGGTACGGGAGAAAATCCAGGTACAGGAGAAAATCCAGGTACAGGAGAAGAACCAGGTACAGGAGAAGAACCAGGTACGGGAGAAGAACCAGGTACGGGAGAAAATCCAGGTACAGGAGAAAATCCAGGTACAGGAGAAGAACCAGGTACAGGAGAAGAACCAGGTACGGGAGAAGAACCAGGTACGGGAGAAAATCCAGGTAT
>NZ_PPRL01000183.1:0-731 GCF_002902235.1 Staphylococcus ureilyticus | reverse complement strand
CAGGTACAGGAGAAGAACCAGGTACGGGAGAAGAACCAGGTACGGGAGAAAATCCAGGTATAGGAGAAAATCCAGGTACAGGAGAAGAACCAGGTACGAGAGAAGAACCAGGTACAGGAGAAGACCCAGGTACAGGAGAAGACCCAGGTACAGGAGAAGAACCAGGCACAGGAGAGAACCCAGGCACAGGAGAAGATCCAAGTACAGGAGAAGAACCAGGTACAGGAGAAGAACCAGGCACAGGAGAAGAACCAGGCACAGGAGAAGATCCAGGTACGGGAGAAAATCCAAGTACAGAAGGAAACTCAAATACTCAAGAATCGAAATCAGGAGAAAGTTCAGATATAAGCCAACCATCTAAACGCGATCATATTTCAGAGTTAGAACAAAATCAAACTTCAAAAATAGTAAATGATCGTTCCGATAACTCTAGAAAAATTAATGATAATAGAGCTGAATTACCTGAAACAGGAAAAGATGAAATTAATAAAGGTACTTTATTTGGTTCATTATTTGCAGGTTTTGGTGCGTTATTACTAGTTTTCAAACGTCGTAGAAAAAATGAAGAAGATAAATAATTAATAAATTATAAAATATTATTGAATAAAGAAACCTGAGACATATGCAGTCTCAGGTTTTTTACTATCTAATTATTGTTTAAATAAAACTGACGATAAATTGAGTTTGATTTATTTTGAATAGTTTATTAATTGCGCGTAATGTGTATATAC
>NZ_PPRL01000019.1 GCF_002902235.1 Staphylococcus ureilyticus | reverse complement strand
ATATAAATGAGTATAATACTATAGTCAATTAACGTCATACAATAAATATTAAAATTTTAATATATCTAAACAATAAACTAAGTTAACAAATCCTATTAACTGAATTTTTCCTATATTACTGATTATATTTTTAATTCTTTTAAAAATTGTTGTTCTAGTTTATCAACTTGTTCTTGAGACTGTCCATGCCAAATACATGCAAATCTTGAAGGAACGTTTTCATTATTATACCAATCACCATCATAATATGATAGCGGAAACAAGCAACCCTTACGAACATATTTTATAATTGTTTGGAAGAAATGTTCATTATCATGAGGTGCAATATAACTATAAAACTTTTGATATCCAGACTGAATTAATGGATCTAATAAAAGCATGCTTGTTGAGCCATTTTGTCTAAAATTTAAATCAATCGCAAATATATCACCGTGCTCATCTATAAGTAAATCAAAACCCGCGATCCCAAAATAACCTTTCGACACACCTATTTCCATGATTTCTTTGCCTGCTTGAATGACTGATTCAGGCACATCATGTACATTTTGATTACCACTATAATGTCCATATTTGTCTGTAATTTGCTCTGAAGTACCTATATAGTGAATATCCCCTTCTTTTTCACATGCAAATTGCACGCAATAATTAGCTATTTCCTGAATTTTTTGTTCGATAATAATTGTGTCAGTCTCATCTTTTGCTTGTTCAATACGTGATTTTGCTTTAATCAAGTCCTCATCGTCATAACATATCATCACGCCATAACCGCCTGCAGTTGGTAAGTCATCACCAGGCTTCAAGACAAAAGGAAACGTCCAGTTTGTAATCGCATCTTCAAACGCTTCTACTTTTACCACTTCACGTGCAGGTAAATATTTTTGATTCGTCCATTCTGGAATGCGTGCTTTATTATTTAATGCAACAAAAATATCTTTATCCATTGCGTAATATTCTTTTTCTAAAATAGATTCACTATGAATATATTGAAAATAAATGCGTTTATTGTCTTGTTTGGCAAGTTTTTTTATTGTTTTTTCGTACGAAGTTTGATCATAAAAAGTATAGATATTGGTCGGCATTGGTTTGCCAATCAATTCCAATAACATTTCCAATTTCTTTGTGACACTTGCTTGATGCACAATAACAGGCATTTGATCAGCTATAATCAATTCCCTACCAGTCAAAAAATTAGATTGATGTTCCTCTGGTTCTAACCATGGATTGGAAATATAAGATGGTCTAGAAGTATATACGACATCATCATTGTATAAATCACTAAGTGTTAATTTAGGGTGTTGAGTACTTAGTTTTTTCATTTTTTGTTCCCCTTTATATATTGGTGCTGTTCAACTATTTCATTAAGTTCTGCTTGATTTTCTATTAATTCTAATCCCATTAATGCAAGGATTTTAGCACCTCTTATTAAAGCTTGATCTCCATGGGCACTTCCTGCCGCCTCTCGAAAACGATGTGTATGTCCCACTAAATTTCTAGAACCTATTTTAATATGAGGATGAATCGTTGGTACAACGTGACTTACATTACCCGTATCTGTCGAGCCAAAACCAAAATCATCATCTATCACTGCCTCTCCCATTTTCGTAGCATATTTTGCAAATAAATCATCTAATTTGGGTGTTTTAATAAATTCATTAACACCATTTTGTATGGGACCAAATTCATAGTCACATCCCGTTTGAATCGCGGCTCCTTTTGCAATTCGCCCTACTCTATCAGTTAAAATATCCAATTCTTTACGAGATGTTGCACGTGTATAAAAGCGCGCATGTGTGTAGTCTGGGATAATATTAGCAGCTTTTCCACCATCTAATATAACACCATGAACTTTTTGACTTTTTTTGATATGCTGTCTTAGCTGAGCCACGCCATTAAAATATGTAATCATTGCATCTAAAGCATTTCTTGCTTCTTCAGCATTCTCAGACGCATGTGTACTTTTACCATAAAATTTAATGTCTAAAACATCTACCGCTAATGTGTTAATTGTTTTGTAAGTTTCATTTCCGGGATGTACCATTAAAGCAACATCTAATTCATCTATAATGCCTTCTTTTACATATGCAGCTTTTGCACTGCCATTGACACCGCCTTCTTCGGCAGGACATCCAAGTATTACGATTTTACCGCCTGTTTGCTCAATGACATGCTTCAATGCGATACCTGCAAATGTGCTTGCCGTACCTATAATATTGTGTCCACAAGCATGTCCTAAGCCTGGTAAAGCATCATATTCTGCTAAAAAACCAATAGTTGGTCCATCGATGTCTGAATCATAACGCGCAATAAAGCCTGTAGCATAACCTGCAATATTTGTTTCAACTTCAAACCCATGCTTCTCTAAATCTTCAATTAACGTTCTTGAAGCAAATATTTCTTCATTACCTAATTCAGGTCTTTGATGAATAAGGTGACTCAATTCTATGTATGTTAATTTTTCATTTTCTATATAATCTAGTATGATTTGTTCATGTGTCATTTTCAATACAACTCCCTTGTACTACAACATTTCACACGTATTATAAAACTTATAAATAAAGCATATTTAATACTAAATGTGCAAAATACATTTTTATTATTACTTATTCTATCCGTTTTGATTAATTCTGTCATTATTTTTCTGAAATTTTAAAAAATGATATTTAGTTATGTTTTCTAAAATTTATAGAAATTGTAAATAGCGTTACGTCTTGTTACAATTATGATAATTATTATTTTAGGAGGACATCACATGCCAAAAATGAACGTTGAAAGTTTTAATTTAGATCATACCAAAGTAGTAGCACCATTTGTTCGACTTGCAGGTAAAATGGAAGGTGCTAATGGAGATGTTATCCATAAATATGACATTCGTTTTAAACAACCAAACAAAGAACATATGGAAATGCCTGGTTTACACTCACTTGAACATTTAATGGCTGAAAATATTAGAAATCATTCAGATAAAGTTGTTGATATAAGTCCAATGGGTTGTCAAACTGGTTTTTACGTATCTTTTATCAATCATAGTGATTATGATGATGTGTTAAGTATAATTGAACAAACACTTCAAGATGTATTATCTGCTACAGAAGTTCCAGCATGTAATGAAGTACAATGTGGTTGGGCTGCTAGCCATTCATTAGAAGGTGCCAAAGAAATTGCACAAGCATTTTTAGATAAAAAGAATCAATGGCATGATATTTATGGCGAAGGCAAATAATATCTTATTACCGTTGTAAAATAAGATACAAAAATCAAATTCAAAATATAAGTAACTATTTTTGAATAAGCACTGACAATATTCTAATTTATTTAAAAAGATTGCTTGATTTGAATCGTTATCATCTAATGTCAAAATACACAAGAATCTGAGACATAAAACCTAGAAAAATAGCACACAGATGATTTAATTAATACATCTGCGTGCTTTTTTATTATTCAATACTGCGGCGTATTATTGTTGGCTCGCTTGCTTAAGAGGACGACTTCAGCCTGTCGTCTTCAGATTGTTCCGTTCCCTCAAGCGTCTCGCCAAAATACACCGTATTTATATGTAATTTCAAATTAAAACACTTTAAAAACAAGTCCATATTGGAATCTTTATTTCTTTGTATTAATGGCATTTAATGTAAAAAAGTAGTAACTCAATGCGCTAATGATAATTAAAACAAAATTGAAAAATGGTATTTTTTATATTTTTTCCATTTTTAAAAGAAATGATGTTATCGTATAAGTTTTGTATTTTCAAGTTTACACCTTAACTATAATATATAAAACATAGAAAACGCCAATTTCTATATTAATTTAATAGAAATTGGCGTTTAGTCTATAACCAGAGCATTCTAACCATGGCGCTTTATAATGTATATCCAGTCACGCAACTATTGATTGTTCACTCTATAGTTTGTTCACGATTTTTATTAAGACAAATTGTAGTGGGATTCGACTGTATAACAAACTATTCGGCAGTTGTTTATCGCCTAGTGGCAATTTTTTTCTTGCCATATAAATATTTGCAGGCAATACTGCTAATAAAAACATATTAATCATTTTCTTGAGACATTGGCCAGGTCTATTAACTATTAAAAGCAAGCCAAAAATTATTTCGACTACACCCGAAATAATAACCGCAGATTTTCTAAATGGTAAATATTCAGGTACAATTTTTCTAAAACGTGACTCATGTTTAAAATGTAAGACACCAATAATCATGAAGCCACAGCCTAAAATCAAGCTTAATAACCGCTTCATTTATCGACACCCATTTCTTTTAAATAGCTTCGACCAAATTCTGGTAATGTAACGTCAAAATTATCCGCAATTGTAGCACCTATAGAACTAAACGTATCGTCCGTAGATAGTTCATGGTAATCTTTTATTTTAGGACTAAACATTAGGACTGGGATGTATTCTCTTGTATGATCTGTCCCCGGTGCCGTAGGATCATTGCCGTGGTCTGCAGTAATGATTACTAAGTCGTCATCTTTAAGATGTTTGATAAGTTCTGGTAAACGCTCATCAAAATCTTTCAATGCCTCAGCATATCCATTTTTATCACGTCGATGTCCATACAGAGCGTCAAAATCCACTAAATTCAAGAAACTTAACCCCTTAAATTCACGTTGTACAGTTTCTATGAGCTTATCCATGCCATCCATATTGCTTTTTGTTCGAATTGCTTCAGTAACACCTTCACCATCATAAATGTCATTGATTTTTCCTAATGCAATCACATCAAATTGATTCTCTTTCAACTCATTCATCACTGTTCGTCCAAATGGTTTTAACGCATAATCATGTCGATTAGAAGTTCTTGTAAAAGCACCTGGTTCACCTACATATGGTCGTGCAATGATTCGACCAATTAAATATTTTGGATCTTTAGTTAGTTCTCTTACTTTTTCACAAATATCATACAATTCTTCGAGTGGAATAATATCTTCATGTGCCGCAATTTGAAGTACTGGATCTGCTGATGTATAGACAATCAGGTCTCCAGTTTTCATCTGATGCTCTCCCCACTCATCAATAATTTGTGTACCAGAAGCTGGTCTATTTGCAACTACTTTTCGACCTGTCATCGTTTCAATTTCACTGATTAATTCTTGTGGAAATCCATCAGGATAAACTTTAAAAGGTTGCATAATATTTAAGCCCATAATTTCCCAATGGCCCGTCATCGTATCCTTACCTACAGAAGCTTCACTCATCTTAGTATAAAACGCTTCTGGTTTAGACACTTTTTTGACATTAGGTAATGCAGCGATATTACCTAGACCTAACCTTTGTAAATTAGGTAATGATTTATCAAAACCTTCAAGCGTATGCTTCAAAGTGTGACTGCCTTCATCATTAAATGCTTTTGCATCAGGCCCTTCGCCTATACCCACTGAATCCATGACAATTAAATGTACCCTTTTAAATGGTATAGCCATCATTCCATCTCCTATTCAGTAATTATTTTATGAATCAACGTAGGAACTTCGCCGTGTGAACTTATCGTAATGCTTTGATTTAATTTTTCCTTAACATCATTAATTTGCTCACGGTTACTATGAATCGTTAATAAAGCTTCGCCTTCATCAACTGAATCTCCTACTTTTTTGTGAAGGACAATGCCAACACTTAAATCAATATCATCTTCTTTAGTTTGTCTACCTGCCCCTAACATCATAGATGCAACACCGATTTCATTGGCAATAATTTCGGTTACTGTACCAGATTTTTGCGAAAGTAAATCAATTTGAAAACGCGCTTGTGGTAGTTTACTAACATCATCAACTACTGAGCCATCACCGTCTTGATTTTCTAAAAATGTACGGAAACTTTCCAATGCTGAACCATCTTCAATTGCTTTTTCTAATAATGCTCGGGCTTCCTCTAAATCTTTAGCTTTGCCGCCAACCACTACCATTTGCGAACCTAAAGTCATAACTAACTCAGTTAAATCTTTTGGACCTTGACCTTTCAGTGTTTCAATCGCCTCTTTAACTTCTAAGGCATTACCTATTGCATTACCTAATGGTTGACTCATGTCTGAAATAATCGCCATCGTGTTTCGGCCAACATTATTACCAATACTAACCATCGCATGTGCAAGTGCTTCAGCATCTTCGATTGTTTTCATAAAGGCACCATTGCCTGTTTTGACATCCAATACAATAGCATCAGCGCCAGCGGCAATTTTTTTACTCATAATAGAAGATGCAATCAGTGGTATTGAATTAACTGTTCCAGTCACATCACGTAAGCCATAAAGCTTTTTGTCTGCCGGTGTTAAATTCCCAGTTTGTCCTATTACAGCTACTTTTGCTTCATTTACAAGTTCAACAAATTTATCTTCACTAATTTCAACGTGAAACCCTTCAACTGATTCTAATTTATCAATTGTGCCGCCAGTATGACCTAATCCTCTACCACTCATCTTAGCCACAGGAACACCAACAGAAGCTACTAATGGAGCTAATACTAGTGTCGTTGTGTCTCCAACACCACCTGTAGAATGTTTATCAACTTTTATCCCATTAATCGCTGATAAATCAATCACGTCACCAGAATTAACCATTGCCATTGTAAGTGCTGCTCTTTCTTGATCATTCATATCCTGGAAAAAAATTGCCATCGCTAAACTCGAAGCTTGATAATCTGGTATTTCACCACTGGTATAAGCATTAATAAAGAATTCTATTTCTTCATTTGTTAAAGCTTGACCATCACGTTTCTTTTCAATAATATCTACCATTCTCATTTGAGTTGGCCTCCCCTGTTAGACATTTATTTCTTTATATGTCTCAATTTAAACTTAAAGATAGTGATTAATAATCTGAATTACTTTCTAATCCTTGGACGATCTGTACACCTGCACTAGCGCCAATTCGAGTAGCACCAGCTTCTAGCATTTTATTGAAATCTTCTAAGTTTCTGACACCACCTGAAGCTTTAACTTCTAATGCATCTCCGACTGTATCTTTCATTAATTTAACATCCTCAGGTGTGGCACCACCACCAGCAAATCCAGTTGATGTTTTCACAAAGTCAGCACCTGCTGCTTTACTGAGTTCGCAAGCTTTTACTTTTTCATCATCAGTTAAAAGGCAAGTTTCAATAATTACTTTTACCGTTTTACCATTAGCTGCTGCTACTACGCCTTCAATATCTTTTTGGACTTCATCATAACGTCCGTCTTTTAAGGCACCAATATTGATAACCATATCTACTTCTGATGCGCCATTTTTAATAGCATCTTCTACTTCAAACACTTTCACTTCAGTATTTGTAGCACCTAATGGAAAACCAATAACTGTACATACTAATACGTCAGTATCTTGTAATTTATCAGCTGCGTATTTAACATGTGTAGGGTTAATACACACTGACTTAAAATGGTATTCTGTTGCCTCATCAAGAATTTTATCTACTTGTGCTCTAGTAGACTCCGGTTTTAGTAAAGTGTGATCTATATATTTTGCATAATTCATTCTAATTCCTCCTAATATATTAACTGTATGAAATTATTCTAATTCTTGAAAGTCATTACTATTCTAAAAAATTAATAACATCACAACAAGTGCTTTACCTCTATATTACAAAAATTCGCAAAAATAATAAACAAATGTTATCTTTATTTTGATAAAAGAATTTAAAGGAGAAGAAGTCTATGACAAAATCTACACCACATATTCAACCTAACGGAGTTAAAATTGCTAAAACTGTTTTAATGCCTGGGGATCCCTTGAGAGCTAAATATATCGCTGATAACTATTTAGAAGATGTAAAACAATTTAATGAAGTTAGAAACATGTTTGGTTATACAGGCACTTATAAAGGAAAAGAAGTTTCTGTGATGGGTTCTGGAATGGGTATTCCAAGTATTGGTATTTATTCATACGAACTATATAATTTTTTCAATGTCGACACAATTATTCGAATTGGATCATGTGGCGCTTTACAAGAAAACGTTAACCTATATGACATCATTATTGCTCAAGGTGCTTCTACAAATTCGAGCTATGTAGAGCAATATAATATTCCAGGTCACTATGCGCCTTTAGCTGATTTTGACTTAATGTTAAAAGCAAAACAAAAAGCGGATGAAATTGGTGCTACTACGCATGTTGGTAATATTCTTTCTTCAGACACATTTTATAATGCCGATCCAACATTTAACGAAAAATGGCAACGTATGGGCATCTTAGGCATTGAAATGGAATCTGCTGCATTATACTTAAATGCAACTTTTGCTAATAAAAAGGCATTAGGCGTCTTCACTGTAAGTGATCATATTCTACGTGATGAAGCTACTACTGCAGAAGAACGTCAAAACTCATTTACTCAAATGATGGAAATAGCATTAGAAATTGCTGAATAAAATTTTATAACGTTCATACATGAAGTAAGTTCTTATTTCTATCTCTATTACAAAAAAGACAGGAATCAAATGAAAAATTTGATTCCTGTCTTTTACTGTTTTAAATATAAATACTGTTTGTCTATCTATAAACTATTATTTTCCTAAATAAGATTTTAACATCCAATTATGTTTATCAATATTGGTTTGCATACCGATAAACATATCTTCAGTTACATCATCTTCGGCATTAGAAGCAACTTCAATTGCTTCTTCTAATTGTTTTGAAATATTTTCAAAATCTGTTGATAATGCTTCAACCATTTGTTCTGCTGTATAACCTTTACCTGCTTCATCTATAATTGATAACTCTAAACTTTCTTTTAATGTACCTACTGGATTACCGTCTACTGCTAAAATACGCTCTGCTAAATCATCTATATATTGACTTGCTTCATCATATAATTCTTCAAATTTTGTGTGTAGTGAGAAGAAATTTGGTCCTTTTACATACCAATGAAAATTGTGTAATTTGGTGAATGCAACTGTCCAGTTTGCTACTTGTTGGTTTAATACTTTTACAACTTCTTCATTATTTTTTGACATATCAAAAATCTCTCCTTTAAATTTTTGTCGTAACTAAGCGACAATCAATTTTCGATTACAATAATTATTATATTATAATAATTACAATCTGTAAAGTGTTTATCAGTATTAAATTATAATTATTATAATTTAGAATGCAGCTTAATCACTCACTTATATTATACCCTGAATTAAGTCATTTAATCTAGTTCTTTTCTGTATGGCATTGCACCTTGAGCACCTAATCCTGTAACTGAAAAACTAGCAGCTAAATTGGCAAAATTAACTGCTTCCTCTAATGACTTATTTTCAATTAGAGCAACTGCTAGCGCACCATTAAACGTATCTCCAGCCCCTGTAGTATCAACTACTTCTTTTTTATATCCCTTAACAAGTTGTTGAGAATCACTGTAAAACAATGCACCCGCAGCCCCTTTAGTTACGATTAATTTTTCAGGATACATCATAAGAGCTTTATCAACTTCATTTTCAAATAATAGTTCACTTTCTGATTCATTTGGCGTCAACCAATTAACTTTCTCAATTATTTCTTTATCTAATGGTCGAAATGGTGCAGGATTTAACATTACCCTCATTTCATGTTTTTGTGCATATTCCACTACTTTTTTAATAGTCTCTTCAGGTATTTCATGTTGCATTACAATAATATCGCCAGCAGCAAAAAATTCTAGTTTTGGAATTACTTTATCTGGCGTTACATAATTATTTGCTGCCGGCACTACAACAATTCGATTATCATCTTCAAACAACGTTATATGTGCAGTTCCTGACGCTTCATTTTCAATAATATCCATATACTTTGTATTTACATTGTTTTTTTTAAGATTTGAAAGTATTTGCTGTCCATTATCATCATCGCCTACAGCCCCGATCATATAAACATGGTCGCTTAAGTGTGCAGCCGCAACAGCTTGGTTAGCACCTTTACCTCCAGGATTTGTGAAAAATGATTCCCCCATTACTGTTTCACCTACATTAGGTAAAATATCTGTTTTTACCACTAAATCAATTGATGCGCTACCAATCACAACTATGTTTCCCATATTCTTTTCCTCCATCTATGCATTCAGTCAATAAAAAATGATTGCTCATAATCATTAGGTTTGTGCCAATGTGTTTTCCACATTCTGTTTCTATTATCTGCAAAAAGTTGATAACCAAAATCTCTTAACCATTTAGGGGTTATATATAATAATAAGCCAATCCATTTATAATTTGTTAAAGATGAAATCAATGATGCTATTGCATCTGATTTATACTTAAATTGGGCTCCTTCTTGCAAAATAACACTATCGTGTTGTTTTGTTTCTGGATAATTTTCAAACATATTTTGAGCTGTAGAACCTTGAAGTTTTGCAAATTGGTAACGTCTAGACAACCCATTTTGAATAAGCCAAATTGCGTAATTGTAACAGTATACGCAGTTACCATCGTAATAAATTATTGGCATGCCTTCATCTCCTTTTATGATTTGTAACCATAAAATATAAATTATTTATTCACAGTTCTATTATATCCTAAAATGATAAAAATAAATCATTATATGAAATATATTATTAGGTCTCCTTAAGTATTTATTTCACATACAAAATTGGGCAGAAATCTCATTTTATTTAAAATATTTCGTCACCTCACCACAGTAATGATGACTAGAATAGAAAAAGTATTAAACTTTACCTGAATTGAGCTTTAGTCTTCTACAGATAATATAAAAACGCCCAGGACGAACCAATGATGTCCCAGACGCTTATTCACTATTTTTAAACTGTGATTTTAATCTTGATTTACCTTAACAATTCTTGCATATTTTAAAAACTGTTCAGTATATTTTTGTTTTATATCATTTATGATATCATACGTAATGCCAACGATATGCCAATTGGGATTAAAATGATAAAATGAATCTTTTTTTCTGGACCATTTAACCATACTTCCATCTCTATTATATCTTGGTAATGTCATTTCATAGCCTTCTAAAACATTAATATAAGTTTGAAAAATGTCTGGATCTATACGATTAAAATTATCAATAACCAGATAACTTTTATCATTTCTTGGCATAAGATTAGTAATGAAACCCTCTCTATAATACAAAGCACCCGCCTCATTTGGTAAATATTTACCATATAACATATCCTCTGTAAAATCTGGATGCCCTGCCGTAATTACTGGATTAGCATTTGTCTTTTGTAGCAAGTTTTCTGCAGCTTTTAGACCTTCGCCTTTATCAACTACTAACAGAATAAATGGTTTTACATCCTCATCTGCTTTATCAATAACATCTTGACTTTTAACTGCTTCAAACTGAGATTTCATTCCATCGTTTTCACTCATTTCAAGTATTGCATCAAATTGTGTACGTGACATACTCGCAATCGCTTGTTTTGCATTTTCTTGTAAATAATATAAGTTTTTTAATTTTGGGTGTTTATTTAATGTACTTAATGTTACGGGCTCGATTTCTTTTTCAAAATAAACCTCTATCGCTGTACTATTTGTACGACCAGGGATTGGAGATTTTTCATGTAAATGTTGACTTACTTCACCAACACCAATCACTGATTGTTCTCTATGTTTATTATAAAAAACGAGTTGGTCTCCAATTTCAAGTTGTCTATAAAAATGGTATCCATTTCGTTTAATACCATTATATGTGTGTGTAAACAACGTATTATAAGAATTGGGTTCGAATTCTTGCTCCTCTGATATAAAGAAATATCTAGGTATTTTCGTTTCTCCTTTACCCAAACTCACGATTAAGTCAAATTCGTCTTTTGTAATTTGATTAAATAGTGTTTCTTTCATATTAGTAATACGAAATTCTAATTGTTCACTTCTTTTTAAGTAATCAGCAGTTAATGGTTTCAATTGTTCTAACAACTGAAAATGAACACGAATTTTATTCTGTGCGCCTGTTTGAACGCTAGTAATTTCACCAAATCCTAGTAAACCAGTATCCATCTGTACTTGATAAAATACAACTTTATCTCCTACTTTAGCTTGCTTAAAAGATCGGAAACCTTGTGACGGATTAAATTGAGCACCTGATTCAAATAATGTTGTTTGACCCACTAATGGTTCGTTATGATTCCAGCGATTATATCCGCAATTTAACCAAAAATAATTTGTTTCCTCTGCCATTTAGATACTCCTTATCTCATATAAAAAATTCTATCTTCTCATTATATTTAAAAATTAATCCGCAAACAACGATTACAATAAATTAATCAATTTCATTGATATCAAACTTGTTATTATTACTACAATCCAAGTCACTAGCCCTAATAAAATCGGCTTTGCACCAGCTTGTTTAAATTGTCTGAAATCTACATTTAATCCTATACCTGCCATTGCCATCGTTATTAAGAATAGTGATATTTGTTGAAATATATGAATAACAGTTGGTGAAAAATTAAAAATTGTACTAATTAATGAGGCTATAATAAACCAAACTATAAACCATGGAAAGATTTGTTTGATCGATGTGCCTGTTTGTTTAGATTTTTCTTTACGAATCGTTCTATATGTAAAAAATAATACTACTGGAATAATCATTAACGTCCGTGTTAATTTTACAATTGCACCAGTTTCTAATGCTTTATTTCCGTAATTAGAAGTCGCAGCAATAACACTAGATGTATCATTTATTGCCGTACCCCCAAAATATCCAAAAGCCGTTTGCCCCATGTTCATTAAATGACCGAGTGGTGGGAATATAAAAACTGCTATTAAGTTGAATAAAAATATAGTTGAAATAGCAAATGCTACTTCGTTTTCTTTAGCCTTGATAACTGGGCTTGTGGCAGCAATCGCAGACCCACCACAGATAGATGTCCCAACCCCAATCAGGATGCTAAGATTTTCATTTATTTTAAATATTTTCATCAAAATAAACACGATTATAAATGCAGCTAATAAAGTTATAATTATAATTGGCAGAGATTTCCAACCAATTGAACCTATAGATTGAAAGCTCAACGTAAAACCGAGAACAATAATACTATAATGCAATACTTTTTTACTACTAAATTGGATACCGGCACGATATTTTTTGGGAATTTCAATAAAGTTATTTAAAAGAATACCTATAACAATGGCAAAGATTGCACTTCCTATTACTGGAAATTTGCTTCCCATAATGGTTGCAATAAGCGCAATAATAAATGTCATCAATAAACCTCGAGATTTCGACATTTAGCCCACCTCCAATTTAAATTCTATTTTACCATAAATATTTTATCGCTAAAGTAAATTTTATAATCTTTTAATTATAAAACTGATTCATTTTAATTATTAATATCCATTTCGTCCAAACTGAATTTGATTTAATTAATAAAACTAATGATTATTACTTATAAAAAAAGTATCTTTAACTTCAAAAGTAAAGACACTAAATTTATTGATTATTGAACCATCGTCAATGCACCCATAATTGGCATTAAATTAATGAGTACACCACCAAGTTTTAATAATCCACTTATTTCTTTGTTAGGTATCGTAATTAATGTAGCAATTATACCAATTGCACCAATAATTACGGGTAAGAAAAATGAAGGGAAAATAGGTATTTTTAAAAATATCCCTGCGCCAGCTAATAAGCCGCAAATTAACGATACATATAAATAATTATACATTTTAAAACACTCCGTTTTTATTCTCTATAAATAACTTATAATTAATTCATAATTCCCTTCAAAAATTGTATCTAAATCGTCTGAAGTTAGTATGAAATTTTGACCTTGTGTTACATCATATATGTCTCCATCAACTATGACTTGTCCAGCGCCTTTTAATACAGAAACTAAAACAAATTCTCTCGGTTTCATATAATTTAATGTGCCAGATATTTCCCACTTAACCATTGTAAAAAAGTCATTTGAAACAAGTTGAATTCGCTTATGATTTTCAATAATTTCAGTATCCGTAGCTATATTAATATTTTCTTGAGTAACTTCGATGACATCCTTTGCTTTTGCTTGATCCAATCCTCTGCTATGATGTGCTATTTCCTCTCGACCAAAATCGTATACGCGATAAGTGACATCAGAAGATTGCATTGTTTCATAGACAAGTACACCAGCACCTATAGAATGGACCGTTCCTGCTGGTATAAAATAAAATTCTCCCGGCTTAACCTTAACTTTATTAAATAAATTTGCATAGTCAGTTTCATTGATTTGATTCACTGCAATATCTTTCGAATCTGCATTCACGCCATAAATGATTTCTGCGTCTTCTTCTGCATCGATGATATACCAACATTCTGACTTACCATATTGTCCATTCTCATTTTCATAAGCGTATGCGTCATCAGGATGCACATGGATTGATAATGCTTCTTTTGCATCTACAATTTTTGTCATTAATGGAAACTCTTGGCTTGGGAAATCACCAAACAATTCCCGATGATTTTCCCATACCATATCTAGTGTCTGCCCCTTGTAAGGCCCATTCAACACTTCACATTTTCCATTTGAGTGTGCTGAAATCCCCCATGCTTCTCCAATATTTTCAGCCGGCAAATCATAACCGAGTGATTTCAACTTTGTGCCACCCCAAATTTTCTCATGTAATACTGGTTTTAAAAATAATGGCATTCACCACACCTCCAAACTTAGTTAATATATTGTTTAATCTGATATTTACAATTTAGAAAAATATAAATTTATACTATTAATATTACATTTTAAAATTAATTTGACAGAACTATTGAAATTGTATCACATATCTTAGCGCATTATAAACTGTCTCTTCAACGTTTACTCATATTTAAATCAATAATTATTATATCAATACGTTTCATAGACGTATAGTTAAATTAATGTGATTCAATTACATTCAGTTGAATTTGACAATAAAATTATTCAATTGTCATAAATTTTTTAAATAAAGACTTGCCTTGTCAATATTTTTCACATTATAATGATACTAGAGTCTTTAAAAGACTCAGATTCTTTTACATATAAGGTAATGAATTATGATGATTTTGATCAGATGATTACTGTTCAAAATTTAAAATTTGCAATAAAAGCCCAAACTGCTATAGTTTGGGCTTTTTATTCATTGAAATTTAATTATACTCGCCTTAGACTTTATGAATTTGGAAAGCATTAAAATAAATTTGAAGATAATCGCCATGATGCTTTCTCAAATCTATTTTTCTTTGAAGTTGGCTAATATTGTTTCTTTGACTTCTAATAAATGTGACTCCATTGCTTTAACTGCTTCTACATCATCTTTGTTAGCAATCGCATTATAAATGACTACATGCTCCTCTAGCAATTTATTCATTGTTTTTTGTTTACTATAAATAAATATCTTTCTTGTTTCTTTCATAGAATCTTGCATGAGTTCAGATATATTATTTAGTAATTCAACTAATAAAGAATTATTGCCAGCTTTAGCAATTAATAAATGGAATTCTAAATCAGCTCTTTCTCCTGACGTGCCATCTGTTATCGCTTCCCCCATTCGATTCAAAGCATTTTTCAAATCAATTAAGTTTGCTTCTGTACGATGACAAGCAGCCATTTTAACGGTGGCGCTTTCAACAATTTCTCTTAACTCTAACAATTCTTTTATCTGAACTACTGAATTAAATTTATCTCCTAATTCAAAAAAAGTTGGTTCAATTTGTTTTACAAATGTCCCATATCCTTGTTTTATTTCTAATACGCCTATCGTTCTTAATGCATTCAAAGCTTCTCTTACCGAAGCCACACTCACACCAAATTCTTTACTGAGCTTTTGTATCGATGGTATTTTATCTCCGACTTGATAATTTCCAGATTTGATGCTTTCCAATAAAGTATCTGCGACTTGTTCATAAATTTTAGTGTTTGAAATCTTCATAGTTACCTCCAAACGATATCTATTATTGTATCAAATTTTCTTCATAAAATTTATTAAAATAATAGATATTTCAGTTAAAAATGGACCAAATTACTATAAGTTGTAAATTGGCCCATCTTTGTAACTATTAATTATTTATTTTTAAAATTATCTAAAGCTTGTGGTATCTCCACATCTCCACTAATAATTTGGAATTCAGTATTTAAATAATCATCAGTTGTTACAACTTCATTGATAACTGAAGCGACATCTTCTCTTGGAATTGAGCCTCTACCTTCAAAAAAGGCTCCTACTTCAATCTTGTTTGTGCCATCATCATTTAATAAAACACCAGGATGTACAATCGTATATGATACTGATGCTTGTTTTAAATATTCATCAGCATAATGTTTAGCAATTGTATAAGGCTTCAAGTCTCCACTAGCATCAAATGCCTCTCTTCTAGAATCATATGTTGACACCATAACAAATTGCTTAACATGATTTGCCTCACTTGCTTTAATAGCTTTAATAGCACCATCTAAGTCTACAATAATTGTTTTATCAGCACCTGTACTACCACCTGAACCAACAGAAAATACTACACGATCAAAACCTTTGAATTTTTCAGTTAAAGCTTGAATATCATCTTTTTCAACATCAATCAATGTTGCTTTGATATTTTCTTCTTTTAACTGTTCAACTTGAGATTCTTTTCTAACTCCAGCGGTAAAGTCTATATCTTTTTCTTTCAATTGTTCTACTAAATGTTGACCAACGCCACCATTAGCGCCAATAACTAAAATACTCATATTAGTACCTCCTTAATTAAGTTAATACTAAAAGTCTACCACTTCTATAAGAATTTGAAACAATTATGCACTTTTTGTTGACATATTAGTACGAAAGTATTAATATATGAATATATACTAATATATTCATATATAGAGGTGAATTTTGTGGATGCATCAATAAACACTGAAACATTAAATCATGTAACCGATATTTTCAAAGCATTAAGCGAAACAAATCGCATACGCATCATGCACTTATTATCTCAAAGTTCTAGCAGTGTAGGACATATTGCGCACACTTTAAATATGGGCCAATCTAATGTGTCACATCAGTTACGTATACTCAAACAAGCCCACCTAGTCAAATCTACCCGAGAAGGCCAGTCAATGATATATTCAATTGACGATACACATGTAACTGATTTACTAAAACAAGCAATACATCACGCAAATCACAAACTATAAAACTATAATGAAAGGTGTGGACCTATATGACTCAACAACACGAACACAATCACACACACAATCATACACATGGACATGTACATACCAATAATAAAAAAATCTTGCTCATTAGCTTTTTAATTATTGGTATATTTATGATTGTTGAAATCATCGGAGGTTTTTTAGCACATAGTTTAGCACTATTATCTGATGGTTTACACATGTTCAGTGATTCAATTTCATTAGGTGTGGCTTTATTAGCTTTTATTTATTCTGAAAAACACGCTACTAAATCTAAGACTTTTGGCTACAAACGCTTCGAAATATTAGCAGCATTATTTAATGGCGTAACGCTATTTGTTATCGGTATTTTTATAATTATAGAAGCAATCGACCGGTTCTTTAATCCAATAGCTGTAAAATCTACAGAAATGTTTATTATCAGTGTAATTGGACTCATCGTTAATATCGTTGTTGCTTCCTTTATGTTTAAAGGTGGAGATACAGATCATAATATAAACATGCGTGGTGCATTTCTCCATGTAATTGGTGACTTATTAGGTTCTGTCGGAGCCATTACAGCAGCCATTCTTATTTGGGCATTTAATTGGACGTTTGCGGATCCTATTGCGAGTATTATCGTTTCTCTACTTATTATTAAAAGTAGTTGGGGGATAACAAAATCATCCATCAATATATTGATGGAAGGTACGCCAAGTGATGTCAATATGAGTGAAATCATAAGTGCTATTACAAGTGAAGCGCAAATTATAAATGTACATGATTGTCATATTTGGACTATTTCTAACGAAATAAATGCTTTAAGTTGTCATGCAGTTGTACCAAATGACATGACAATTGAAGAAGGTGAACTACTTTTAAACTTACTCGAACATCGTCTAACACATTTAAACATTCAACATATGACAATACAGTTTGAAACAGAATATCATAATCATGACAACAATACTTTATGTTCAACTATTTATACAGAAAAATAACATGAATAAAAATAAAAAGTGACTAGATTTTAAAGCTTAAAATAAGCAATATCAATCTAGTCACTTTTATTATTTAAATTTCTTTTAAAATATATAACAAATCCAAAACATTTTATGCCTATAAAAATTTATCAAATATCAGCTCTTTAGCTGGCACTTGTTTTTCTTTAAAACCTCTTATAAATTCTTCATTATCATAAGGAACTTTAACCCTTTCAAATGAAAATTCATTTTCATCGATAGTAACAATACCATATACAGCATATGCGCCATTATTCAATCCAACAGATCCAGGATTAAAATAAACTTTAGATTTATCATCAAACAAATGAACCGTATGATTATGACCAAAAACAATTAAATCTGCTTCTTTATCCTCGAATAGTGATTTAATATTTTCTTCTGTAGGTTCCACAATGGGACTAAACGGCTGCCCATCAATTGGCGTGTTCAATTTATCATTTGGGATTTCATAATGAATGAACATGATTTTTTTATGATTTATAGTTTTTTCAATAACACGAGGTAACGCATTTAATTTATCATAATAATCTTCGTCTAAGTGACTTTCAATCCATTGGTGGTGTTCATAAAATTTATCTTTTAAGTCTTCAGGATAAGGCGTATCGTTAACAATTGACATCACCGCTTCATCATGATTACCTGCAATAATTTCCATATCATCTCTTTCAAATATTTCATCAAGTACTTTATTTGTTTCATGGCCTACACCAATATTATCGCCTAGGTTATATATTTTATTTATATCTTTTCTTCTATCAATATCATCCAATACTGTATCCAACGCATCAAAATTGCCATGTACATCAGTAAGAATTGCAAATTTCATGATGATATCTCCTTTCAACATTTTCTCATTTGGTCATTTTAACATTTTATAGCCATTTTGTTACCTATTAATTTTAAAATCTCTAATTTTTTGATAGCATATGCTTATCACTAAAAAGGAGTGCTTAAAATTTGTTTAAATTTCATAAACTAGCATTACAAAATGCTAAACCGCAAAATGCTAAAATTTTACTATTCACAATTGTAAGTTTTATCATATTATTTGCTTTGACTGTTCTAACTTTTATACCAGTTCAACCAGCAATATATAAGTTTTTAATGTCAATGGCAATGCAACAACCTATTGGTAGTGCCTTAATTACATTAATACTAGCAATATTAATTCCATTAGTGGTTTTCATATTTGTAGGCTATCAACTTATTGCTGGAACTATATACACTATAGACAATGCAATTAATAAAGACAAGGTTAAATTCAAAGATTTATTTTCAAT
>NZ_PPRL01000182.1 GCF_002902235.1 Staphylococcus ureilyticus | reverse complement strand
AGCTTATACCACGAATATGAAAAAATAGACACGCAATAATAAAAGAAGCTGAGACAATTTATTTGTCTTAGCTTCTATTTTGTTATTGAAGACTTTTGCTAAAATTGAAAGTGAAGTTGCTTATCATTATTTTTGTACTTAAACGCATCTTTTAAAATATTTTTTAACTTGTTAACACTTAATGGAATGATATAAGCGCATGATTAAAGAATCGAGTCATATCTCCAGACGAGTGAACAACCTGGTCGAATTTTAAAATTTAAAATGGCCAAGCTATTTCATATGGATTAGTCATTTATTTTTGATTGCGAGATTTACATGCTATATTTCAACTTGTTTTATTTTCATAATACAAT
>NZ_PPRL01000181.1:677-3287 GCF_002902235.1 Staphylococcus ureilyticus | reverse complement strand
TAATATTAATTGACAGCATTAAAAGCTATATTCTTTATTATTTACCAATTGTATTACTAGCAGCAATAATGGAAACTTATGTTTCACCTCTTTGGTATGGTTTTTTATTATCATTATTTTAATATTTAACCCATTACCTTTGATTTGAGGAGTGGACATGCAATGGGCAAACACTTATCTGCTCACCCTATTTTTGTTATATTTATATTAGAGTTTAGATTAATTAGACTGAAATAAAGTTCACTTAAAAAGGAGGTTGTATTTTGAAGATCTTTTTGTCATTTATATATTTTTTTCTTTCATTTTTTGTTTTGAAATCCCTATTGGATTTAGTATTACCAATTGAATTTGATATGTATGCAAATCTAATTTCTTCATCATTTTTTGCATTCGTTATGACACCATTTTCCTTTGTGCTTAAAAAGTTTAAAGATAAAAAATAGAATATATGTTTATACGAAAAAATTATTAATTGTAAACAGTTCTGAAGATCAACGTTAATAAAGGAATTGGAAAAAATAACAATGTAAATGTTTGAAAAATGAGATGTTGTAATGAAGAGTTTAAATGTTATATCTAATATATTGATTTTATTAATTATAGTAACTTCCATATTAACAATATTGGATTTAACAGGTCTTATAAATTTTCCTTTTTCTTTATCCGTTGTAGGTTTAATACTTATCTTAAATTATTGGATTGAAACTAAAAAAGAAGGAAAAACTGAAGTTCTTTACTTATCAGTAGGTGCAGTTTTGTTTAATTTAGGTTTAATAGAGATTTTGTTCTTTTAGAAAGGAGTTTTCTCTTGTATTGATACTAAGATCAGTACCATAATGTGCTTGCCCTATTTTATTTTATAAATAAAAATATTTTGATTAATTATATTGTGAAATAATGAAAAATGTAAAGGAGTGGGTTATTTGAAATGGTTTTTACTTATTGTACAAGTGATTTTAGGGATGTTTTTAGTATTTTTTGCATATAAACAAATGAATCAAGACCATTTAAACACATGGTTTGGAGTTTATTTTATATTGTTTGCAATTTTTGTGGCTTGGTATTCTAAACATTATTATAAAAGTTAAGAGTTCAGAAGCTCAACGTCAATAATGCAATATTGTTTTATATTTTAAAAAGTGAAAGGAGCTTTTTATTATGAATGAAAAAAATCGTGGTATTTTTTCTATGATTTCTTTGATTATTTCTTCTATATTTTTCTTCATTAGTCTTGTTGTTTTTGCCTTTCAAATAAATTCAGATGTGGCTTCTTTATGTACAACTTTAGGAATTTTATTTGTTGGTGTTTATGGAGTATTAGCTAAATTTAAACTAGGTTATATAGCGATTATTTTAGCTTTAATAGCTATAGTTTTGAACTTAGTGTTTTAGGTTTTAGAAACGAGTTCTTCTTGTCTTTATACATAATATAACTACCTATTAGCAGAAGTGTTGGTGAGTTTTGTAATACATAGCGAACAATTGAAAGTGTTTTAGCCAAATAGGACATTTACTTATGTATTTGTCCTATTTTTTAATGAGTAGAGACAAATGACAATTTAACACTTATGATTTTAAATATCTAAAAATTAATGATAGAATACAATTAGATTAAGCTTAATTTGATATGTAAAACGATTAATTAATCATTATTATTGAATTTCAAAAATTATTGGAGTGATTTTCATGGCAAAACCATTATTTGAAACAACTGTCATAAGTAATGGAGGAAGAGATGGAAAAGTTTTTAGTGAAGATAATACATTTTATCAAGACTTAGCTGTTCCAAAAGAAATGGGTGGCAACGGCGTTACAGAGTCAAACCCTGAACAGTTATTTGCAGCAGGTTACAGCTCTTGTTTTAACAATGCGCTAATGCATATTTTGAAAGGTGCAGGCAAAGGTACAATTGAGCCAGAAGTACGTGCGACTGCTTATTTATTGCCAGATAAATCTGATGGCGGTGTGAAATTGGCAGCTGAATTAGATGTATTACTTAAAGATCTCAGCCAAGAAGAAGCGGAGATGTTCGTTGAAAAAGCGCATAATTATTGCCCGTACTCGAAAGCACTAAAACACACGATTGATATTGAAATTACTGTAAGCGTTAATTAAGTAAAGTGATGCAAAATGCTAGATAAGATTTTTTTGGAATTTTATCAAGCAGTCATATATTTATATAACCGTATCTTAATTGGTGCGGTTATTTTTTATGAAATAATATAATTCAACTAAATGTTTATGTACGTTTATTAAGAAAAAGTATCAATTGGGTCATAAGCATATTAGAATAAATCAGAAAATATTTTTTGAAATTTAGCACTGTATTTTTAGTGATGATGATATTGTTACATCATTAAATAATGGGTCACCCTCAGTGGAAGTATCAACATTCTTAACAATAATTTTATAATTTGGAGTGATAAACATGCCTAAATCACAACAAGTATTAGTTGGTATATGTCTAATATTATTTAGTTTTAATTTTATAGCCCCTATTATTGGAACAATGCTGCATATTAAAATATTAGAATTTAGCTCACCTCTAATTAAAACTGTACAATTCGCTTTTGTCATTATTTTTGGTATTTTTACATATAGACAAATTAA
>NZ_PPRL01000181.1:0-667 GCF_002902235.1 Staphylococcus ureilyticus | reverse complement strand
ACGTAAAGGTTTCTAGAAGAGTAAGACTAAAATACTATATGATTGGAGTTTTAATATGTCTATGCCAAACATAGTCATGCTGATACTTACTATAATAATGCTGTTATTTGTATTTGTTTTTGGTCTATTACTTGATAAACCAGTGATATACATGTTTATTGCGTTGTTTGTTCATTCAACGCTTTTATTCATCATTCGTTACTTCTGGCAAGGAAAAGAATTTGGACAAGCATTTACACATTCTTTTGATTTAATCACCATAACAATAGTTATTATATTTACAATTTTGAAAGTTCAAAAAGCAAAATCAAGTGAATAATACGTTTGATTATAGGTTTACCTACTATTGATAAAACGAAGAGTGGATCTTTTATATAAAAGCACAATTAGAATAAACTAATAAAATTTGAAAATCGCGTTAAGAGAAATTATAAGCACCTGAAATGCCATTTTAAAATAAGATTGAATCATATTTAATCATATAAAAAGAGTTGGGAACATTGCTAAGGTGCAGTTTCCAGCTCTTTTTATTTTGACTTAAACATTTTGACAGATTTGATATTACCAATATTTAAATTTAAAACTTACATATTATTACTATTTTCTATCTATATTTTTACTTAAACGGAAATATTACCCTAATAAATGACTCCTTCCAATATTATGG
>NZ_PPRL01000180.1 GCF_002902235.1 Staphylococcus ureilyticus | reverse complement strand
AGCATATGTTGAAGAATTATTTCAAAGAAAAGATTTAATAAAATCTAATGACATTTTTTATACTTTAGATAAACCTATAGATAGAAAAGTAAATAATGAAGTTCCTAAAAAACTTTTAGTAATATTTACTTGCATGCCAAATTCAAGTGATTATGATAGCTCATTAATGCCTAAAAGAATGTTTCCAAAGTTTTTTAATGGAATCGAAAGAAGTTTAGTTAAAAACGTATATACCATGAGAATAATGGATTTAAATGTCTCACATGGATCGCACTATATCAGTACATCTAATTTTCCAGATTATGAAAAGAATATAC
>NZ_PPRL01000179.1:511-1679 GCF_002902235.1 Staphylococcus ureilyticus | reverse complement strand
AATCAAAAGAATGATGAAAAATTTCCAACCTATAAAAGTAAAAAATAATAGCGGAAGACATATCCAATTTAATATGAGCCTTTGCTTGCGACGATGTTTATAATTGATTGCTTCTTTTTCATTGGCTATTGTATTTCTACAAGCACATATAGTATCTTGTTCAGCTATGATTTTTTGATGTGCATTAATTAAAAATCCTAAATCATGCAATGTTTGTTCCTTATTCAATATTTTCATCTCCTTTAACTATATAGACCTTTTATTGTTTCTAAACGATTAATAAAGCTATTGATATAAGACTTTGGTGCTAACATACGTGCTAAAGGTGCAAGTTGGTAAGCGATATAATAGGCATCTAAATCAGTGCATGATACCTCGGTAATAATTTTATTGCCTTCATTTTTTAAAATTTTTTGAATAGAATATTGTTGTTCAAATTGTTTCCAAATAGATTTGTCTATTTCAAATTTGAAAGGTTTATTATTCTTGGTTTCGTCAAATTTTGATTCTAATAATCGGATATCAAGAATATCTCGAACTTTAATAGTATAAATATTATTTTGATATTCATATGTAAACCAATAGTCATAATGCATATATATTAGTGATAAAGGCTTTATGACTATTTTTTTATCTAAAGTAATACGTACCATTAATTTTTTGGCGATACTTTTTTGCAAAGTCATAAGGTGTTCACCAGGTAAAATATCGGGACGTATATTAAAATGATTTAATACACTTTTTAACACAAATTTATCTTCTAAACGATTTTTAGAAATTTCATCCAAGAATAAATTGTATACATTATTATGTAGAATAGGTGTTAAACTTTTAATTGTAATTAATAAACTTAATAAAGATAAACTATTTTTCGAATAAGAGCCATTAGAAAGTTGATAACCATCTAAGTTACGACTATATACAACTTTTGTATGTTTATTATTCCAATAATCACTTTCATAAAAGAAATTATTTAAATCATTGATATCTCTTTGAATCGATTTGCTTGATACCCCAGCAATTCTACTAAACTCAAAAGTATTTACTACATCATCATTTAATAAACGAGTAAGTAGCGTTAGTACACGTGTCGCTTTATCCAACGTAAACAACTCCTAATATGTATAATATTAAAATCGGTATGTCAACAGTAAAGTGGACAAAATAT
>NZ_PPRL01000179.1:0-501 GCF_002902235.1 Staphylococcus ureilyticus | reverse complement strand
AATAAAATGTAAAAAAAATGATATTAAAAATAATCACTTAATTTATATCTTCTAAGCGTTGAGATATTATCTGATAAAAATTAGTTAATGAAATTTCTTGATAAATAAGGTTAATAACTTCTGAAACATTTTGATTTTTAGTGGTATAAGGTAGTATATTATTTTGAGATAAAGCAGCATTTTGAGACTTAAATGAATACAAATATGGAGCAATCTCCTTATTAAAGTTGATGTCGAACTTTTCGCATATTTTTTGCATAACATTTACCCAATCTTTAATAGAACGAAGAATTACTTTTGGTTTATTCTTAATGTCTTTTTCATTTAAAATACAATTAATTATCTGTTTCGTAATAAATATACTACTTGGTAATTTATCAATTCTTACTTTCAAGTCATTTTTATTTTTACTCCGGTATGGTACAAGTTCTACATTACATATTCTCATAGTGCTTAAATGAAAATAAAATTCATTTTCAATGTCATAGTTAGAGCTTGAAT
>NZ_PPRL01000178.1 GCF_002902235.1 Staphylococcus ureilyticus | reverse complement strand
TTATTTTGCCGGGGTGGCGGAACTGGCAGACGCACAGGACTTAAAATCCTGCGATGAGAGATCATCGTACCGGTTCGATTCCGGTCCTCGGCACCATCATTTTAATAGAGCGCCCATAGCTCAATTGGATAGAGTACTTGACTACGAATCAAGCGGTTATAGGTTCGACTCCTATTGGGCGCACCATTTTTAGAATGAATATTATAATAAATACGGGAAGTAGCTCAGCTTGGTAGAGCACTTGGTTTGGGACCAAGGGGTCGCAGGTTCGAATCCTGTCTTCCCGACTCTTATTAAAAGAATATGGGGGCTTAGCTCAGATGGGAGAGCGCCTGCTTTGCACGCAGGAGGTCAGCGGTTCGATCCCGCTAGTCTCCACCATATATATTTAAATGAACATTGAAAACTGAATTGCAATATGTCAACGTTAATTCCGATTTCAACATTAAATGTTGAATCAAAACAACGTGTTATTAATAACACAAATT
>NZ_PPRL01000177.1 GCF_002902235.1 Staphylococcus ureilyticus | reverse complement strand
GTTATAATAGATATTGAAATTTTAAAAATATGACAATTCATACTAAAAATTAAAATATTCAACTACATTGGTTAAAATGTAACAGTTATCACATATTATAACAAAATAAAAGTCATAAAATAACTAGATCCCCCATCTAATGTTATGAAAGGAGTAAGTTATGACCGCAAACAATCACCAATTTAAAGATTTTGAACACACTTTAACGAATGAAACAATGCAACGAGGCACTCGCTATGGAAAAAAGAAAAAATCTTGGGTTAGCCTTATTATACAAGTAATCGTCTTAATTCTAGTTGCAATTTCTGGTTACAGTATGTTTAAAGAGCCCATATTCAATTTAGTTTTCGTAGATAAATCGGTTAATTTTAAAGAATTAACGAATTTTCAAGAAACCATCAATAACTTAACACATTTAAATATAAATATAGAAAGCATTGATAACTTACAAACAAGTATTGATCGCTTAATACTTGTATTTTATATATTTTTTATCGCCTGTATATTAAGTTTAATCTTAACTATTTTTACATTATTTTTTAATAAAACGATTTTGAAAATAGTTAATATGTTTATCATAGCGATCATGCTTGCAA
>NZ_PPRL01000176.1 GCF_002902235.1 Staphylococcus ureilyticus | reverse complement strand
GATAAAGATATATTAATAATAAATATTCAAAGATACGTACAAGCTACTTAGAGCTTAAATATAAGCAACTTAAACTTTTTTAGACTTATGATACCTAAAATTAATAATTAAGCTGAGAAAGTCTTTAAAATTCAAAATCACAATATTAGCCATTCGCTTTATATAAAAATACTTTTATGAAGTATTGCGTAGTTAAAAACATTAATAAATAATTATTTAGTTAGAATATTTTTAAAAGAAATAGAATAATACGAATAAAAGTTTGTTATAATATATGAGTATTACATTGTTAAAAGTACCTTTATAAATAATTTTCAAAAATAGTAAAAAT
>NZ_PPRL01000175.1 GCF_002902235.1 Staphylococcus ureilyticus | reverse complement strand
CAAATATCTAATGTATGTCCCTCTGCATCAATGGCACGATATAAATAGCTCCATTTTCCTTTTATTTTGATGTACGTCTCATCAATACGCCATTTGTAGTAAGCTTTTGTATGCTTTTCTTCCAAATTTGATATAAAATTGGGGCATATTCTTGAACCCAACGGTAGACCGTTGAATGATGAACGTTTACACCACGTTCCCTTAATATTTCA
>NZ_PPRL01000174.1 GCF_002902235.1 Staphylococcus ureilyticus | reverse complement strand
TGTTAAACCTGGGAAAATAACGTTAAATTTTAGAGAGTCACAATACAACTTAAATTTACTACGTATTAACTTAAATGATGGATTTCATAAAAATTCAAATAATAAAATAATTAGAGGCAATAGAATAAACGTTTTTTCCGAATCAGAATATAAGAAAAAGAATGATGGTTCTACTTATATGATAGCTTACCCTTTACCTTATAAAGTATTTGAAAATAATTCAGATTTCGTAACCCAGTTATTTACCTTACTAAAATATACAAAAACTATCCACCATGATAATATTAATATTGAATCTAATTTATTTTTAGGGTGGTGATACTATGTATGACAAAGAAATTAAATCTATTAGCAAGGAATACTTTGATTACTTGAAAAAAGAATCTAAATTCATACCTTTAAAAAATGAAAGTATTGAATTTTATTCACCAGTAATCGATTATTTTGGAGATTCAATTTCAGTAAATATCTCTAATTATAATAATGAATATCTACTAACAGATTATGGAGAAACTTTATGGAACATGGAACAATTTGGCATAGATTTAACTAGTCATAAAAAACAAAAAAAGTATCAGTTCCTTAAAAATATAATCGAGAGTAATGGTTTAGTATTAGAAAACAACAAAATTCAACAATTTACCACTAGAAAAAAATTACCCCAAGCGATACATGATTACGTTTTAGCGATATCAGAAATCAGCAATTTAGCTATTTTGAAAAAAGATAATATAAAATCTCTCTTTAGAGATGAAGTCATACAATACTTTTTAAGAAATAGAGATATCTATCCCAACGTTTTTCCTGAATTTAAAGTAGAAGGAAAATCAAAACTTACTCATAACTTTGAAGCTGTGTTTCCAGGTAAAACAACAGAGTATGTTAAAACTATTAAACAAATTAACAAGAATAGTGCCAAAAATGCTCTTTTTGATTGGGATGATGTTGAAGATTATAGAAGTAAAATGTACGATTCTAATGCTAGGTTAAATATTATTACAGAAAACGAAGATGAAATAAGTGATTCCGTAGCAACCATGTTATCCCAATATAATGTTGATGTATTACCATTTGACAATAAAGAAAAATTAGAAAAAAAATTTAGCAAGTCTTAATTTCAGAGCACTCCACTGTGCCCTATATATTTTTCTTTTTTTAGGAGGAGTCTTTGTAGCCTTTTGAAAACTTTTATATGTGCCGTATATACAATTGTCATTGAAAAATAACCCACCTATTCGTTTAGGTGGGTTTATTTTTATTATTTTTATTTTCTAAATCAAAGTTAACTAAATAATCAAAGTTATAATAAGAAGATAAGTAATTCATTCTTATTATATATCTAACGGAATTTATGCATAAATTAAAGATTTTCACAAAATCAATATCTTCATTTTTAGGCGTTTGAGTTAGCAAACCATGTCTAGAAACCAATCCAACACTTAAATAATTGTTTGTTATTCTTTTAAAAGCTTTTAATTCTTTTAATATCTTTTTTAGGTCATCATAAGTATTTTTTATATTTTTTATTACTTCATTATCACTTTTATAGATACTCGAAATTTCTAATATCTCACCTTGATATTTT
>NZ_PPRL01000018.1 GCF_002902235.1 Staphylococcus ureilyticus | reverse complement strand
GGGTTAGTGGTTCTTATGCATGAGCTAAAGCTCAGGTAATCCTTATTGCACTTCCCAACTTGTTGGGTTAGTGGTTCTTATGCATGAGCTAAAGCTCAAGTAATCTTTAATGCCACTTCCCAACTTGTTGGGTTAGTGGTTCTTATGCATGAGCTAAAGCTCAAGTAATCTTTAATGCCACTTTCCAACTTGTTGGGTTAGTGGTTCTTATGCATGAGCTAAAGCTCAGGTAATCCTTATTGCACTTCCCAACTTGTTGGGTTAGTGGTTCTTATGCATGAG
>NZ_PPRL01000173.1 GCF_002902235.1 Staphylococcus ureilyticus | reverse complement strand
GGTCACACCTGTTCCCATGCCGAACACAGAAGTTAAGCTCCTTAGCGCCGATGGTAGTCGGACTTACGTTCCGCAAGAGTAGGACGTTGCCAGGCAATTCCATTTTGACCTTTGGGTCGTTTTTTTATGGAATAATGATTATCATAGATTAATTTTAAAAAGTATTTGACTTTCAAAGTCAAAACCTGTAGAATTAATTCTTGTGATTGAAACAAATGAACATTGAAAACTGAATTGCAATATGTCAACGTTAATTCCGATTTCAACATTAAATGTTGAATCAAAACAACGTGTTATTAATAACACAAATT
>NZ_PPRL01000172.1 GCF_002902235.1 Staphylococcus ureilyticus | reverse complement strand
CCTTTTAATATAGTTTAATATTAATGCATGAAACATACATCGGTCTATAGTTAAAATATAAATACACCTATAGTCTGATGATAAACTTTATTAAACATATTATAATTTTGATGAATAAAATAGGAGGATGGTTCATGCGATTCATATTTAGCATTATAAAGAATATTATAGCTATTATTGCCATTATAGTAATTGTATTTTTCGCACTCAAATACGCGCCTTTTTTAAAAGACCAAGATTGGAATCCAATGCACAATGATGAATCATCCTTAAATAATAGCGCAAATAAAGGGCATCTAACAGGTGGACAAAGATATTCAGTGGAAGATAATGATATTTTAAATAACGTTCCACTTAGTCAAACGAAGAATATGTTTAATTGGATTGATAAACGAGAGTTTATGTCAGTAACTGGTATTGAAAGAATGGGATATAACGACTCTTATTTAGCTGGGCAACGTGGCGATGAATTTATTATATATAAATTTGGTTCTGAATCTATGAGAGTTTATAAAACTGAAATAGAGATGAATCAAGACCTTAATCAATTAGGTGAACATATAGAATTAAAGCCAGCATCAAATTATGAGTAATGGATTTGAATTCTTTTAATAAATAAGTTAGCCTTATATAAGTAATAAGAAAAGGTTGGTGTTTATAATGAGTGAAAAATCTAATGAAAAAAAAGCAGACGAACAAGCAAAAGCACAAAATTTATTTGCACGTTGGCGTAAAGAAGAAACGCTTTATAAAGAAGATGAAAAAGAATCTAGTAAGTCTAACGACTCTAAAACATCATCAGATGAAGAAAAAAATTAGATTTATTTAATCAAGTACTAAAAGTTAATCGAATGTGTATGTAAGAGCAGTTTACACTGCTTCTAAGCATTTCTTAGATTTTTAAAAATAAATAGGATAAATAAGCAGGACGAGTTTTAAAGTCGATTTGGATATGATTGATTTTGACTCGTTCTTTTTTTATGCGGTTGGATATTTATTGAAATGAATAATGGGTTACCTTGACGTTATTTTTAGTTGCCTATTATAAAAATTAATTGATGTGTTAAAATCAATACTAAATAATACACTATTCTATATAATTACTGCTATAATACAAGTTATCACAATGTTTGAATATAAAATAT
>NZ_PPRL01000171.1 GCF_002902235.1 Staphylococcus ureilyticus | reverse complement strand
GCTAATACCTAAATATTTTTTAAATAAAATCGATATATAAGAACTAGAAATATAAAAAATTGAAGAAATTTCTTTGGACATGATATGTTGTGTAATGTGCTTTTGAATATAATCTGATATTTTATTTAAAAGTTCATTTTCAGAATGGATTGTCGGTATATAAACATAATCAGTTGATTTTTTAGTTTCTTGCTCTAAGGTAGAAATAAGCTCAGTTAATTGAGGTAATTCCATTGAATTCATAGTATTTAATTTTTCAATCATGTTTAGTATTAAATACTTCAAGTATTCTTGAGCATGCAATGCTTTTGCATCATAATAACTATTAAAAAATAATTGATTAAGCGGGATGATTTGTTGTATTGGTATTTTTAGTTCAACTAGTTGTTCTGCGTGAGTTATACAAAATAAATCACTATGATTGATGATAGCGATATTGTTTTCAACCGAAGTTTGTTTACCATTAATATTGATATTCAATTTACTATTTAATGAAAATAACAGTATGACTTGGTTGATACAACGTTGCGTGTCTGTAGTTAAAAAATCGTGGATACATAATGTGGCATGTTCCATTCTATCTAGCAACTCCTGATAACATATTGTTATATTGACTAAATTACATTATATAATAAATAGTTGTGAATATTAATATATTAAATATAACTATTTTCTTATTTCAAGCGCTAATTCAATCGATAAAATTAAATTGTGCACATCATTAAATTTGGAATAAATAAATTAAATGAACTAATGATGTAAAAATTTAAAAATTTAAATATTAAAGAGGAGAAATAATGGAGCATATATACTCAAATTATTATGAAATAGATGAGAAAATCACTGAACGAAAAAAAGATATTTTAGGTGTCGTTCTACACGATGATGCCGAAAATTATTCTGCCAAAAATTACATTACATGGTTAAATAAGCGCATTGAAAAAAACGAATTAGAAAAAGGATGGGCGAGCGTATACATCGATCAAGACACATGTTACTGGTTTCATCCAACACAATATACTGAATGGCACTGCGGAAATACATTTGCCAATACGCATTATATTGGTATCGAGAGATGTCAGTCTAAAATCAATGGTATATTAACAGATAGTGCATTTATGAAGGTAGAAGAGGTTAGCTTTTGGCTAGCAGCTGCAATTTTAAAAAAATATCAATTGCCTGTTAATAGAAAAACAGTAAGAATCCATAAAGAATTTTATGATACCGAGTGTCCAGCAAGATCGTGGTTAATTCATTTGGAACAAGCTTCAAGCACATTGGAAAACATGAATAGATTGAAAGATTATTTTATCTATAAAATAAAATATTATTACGATGATATTACTAAAGAAGATATTATGCCTTTAGGTTAAGGCCAGTATCAAATTAAACTCAGCTAATATTCATTTTTAC
>NZ_PPRL01000170.1 GCF_002902235.1 Staphylococcus ureilyticus | reverse complement strand
AAATTTTACTTACTTATCTAGTTTTCAATGTACAAATCATTAAAGAATACTCGAATGAGCATTCAAAACTGAATACAATATGTCAATGTTATTCCTTTGTCATCTTCTATAGAAGATGTTCCGAATATATCCTTAGAAAGGAGGTGATCCAGCCGCACCTTCCGATACGGCTACCTTGTTACGACTTCACCCCAATCATTTGTCCCA
>NZ_PPRL01000169.1 GCF_002902235.1 Staphylococcus ureilyticus | reverse complement strand
ACAGAAGTTAAGCTCCTTAGCGCCGATGGTAGTCGGACTTACGTTCCGCAAGAGTAGGACGTTGCCAGGCAATCAAGACCCGAAAGGGTCTTTTTTTTTACATAAAAGGAGCTTAACTTCCAGTTCGAAGAACTGCAAACTGACAAAAGAAAGCGTTTGAAGCTGATGAAGTAAACGAGAGACGAAACGAGCTTACAAGTGGTAAGTGAGTGAGGAAAGCGTGAAAAAGTAAAAGGAATGCATGAGCAAAAACTCATGCATAAGTACCGCTATCTCAATAAATTG
>NZ_PPRL01000168.1:1506-2407 GCF_002902235.1 Staphylococcus ureilyticus | reverse complement strand
TTATATCTCAGCGCTTAAACGTATTGGTAATGATAATTCATATAACTTTTTATTTATCTAAAATAATAATTTAGAAGCATAAATAACAATTACCACAGTAATTGAACTTAATAAAGTTGATAAAAAGACAAGTTCTGCTGCAAGTTCAGGATGATTGTCATACTCTTGCGCTATCACAGAACTATTTACTGATGTTGGCATTGCTGAAGCGATAAAAAGTGTTTGTGCAATCACTCCTTCAATACCCATGATTTTTATAATGATTAATGCGATAGCTGGTCCAATGACTAAACGTACAAATATAAAAATATATGATAGTGACCACTTGAAAGTAAAGTTTATATTCGCAATTTGTGCTCCTAGCATGATTAAAGCAATTGCAATCATCGCATCTGCCACATAATTAGCTGGTGTCCAAATAAATTCCGGTATGGGGATATCCGCATAATTTAAAATAATTGCAAGTAACAAAGCGTATAGCACTGGCATTTTAAAATACCCTAACATCGCTTTTAACTTTCCAATTTGTGCAGACTGTATTGCAAAAATGCCATACGAAAAAGTGAAAATATTTTGTAATGATAAAACGATGACTTGAACAGACATCGCGAGTGGATCTCCCTTAAACACTAAGTCATTAACTGGTACACCATAATTTCCAGAATTAAAAAATAATACACTATTGGTTAACGTCGTAGCTTCCCCTTTATCCCTATTGTTTATTAAAGTTAAAGCTTTGCCCACGATATATAAACAAATTATGTATATTATAAAGAAAACTACAATATATAATAATAAATGTAATTCAAAATTTGTCTTATAAAACTTTACAAAAATAAATCCTGGTACAAACACATATATATTTAATTTCGCTAAAGTTTTTAAATCTAGTGTGAACTTT
>NZ_PPRL01000168.1:0-1496 GCF_002902235.1 Staphylococcus ureilyticus | reverse complement strand
GTAAAATAAATCCCAATACAATCATTATGAAAATAGGTAATAATACACTTTGTAATATATATATCATTTCACTCATTATATAACACTTCCTTGTAAGACAATTTAACACTAGACATATTTCATTTGTGTTTAAGTTAAATTTAGATATCTGACCATTAAAATTATGTCGTTGATATACTTTGAAAATATAAAAATTAGGAGTGAAATAAAAATTGATAAATTAGAAATCAATTTTATATTTCAACTCCTATATCGTATCAATAGAATGCTAAACTTTGCTTTGTTCATACTATTTTAATATGTGCTTGATTTAATGAAGCACTTTACTATTTAAAGAGATTTATAACAATAAAATAATGAATTATTCATCTTTACGGTTATCCTCATTGCTATTAGTCGTATTATTTATGTGCTTTTGATCATCGTTATTATTTTCTTGCTCTCTTTTGTTTCGTTTTTTTTCTTCCAAAATTGACATAACTATAAAGCCAATAACCAATAGCGGTGTAAGTATACCAATCATCATCATCATTTAGCTCACCTCATTCGTTAATTTCAATTTAATGTCTATATTAACCTTTACTATCAATTTACATGTTTTTATTGTCTTCCTCAATAGAACAACCTATTTTATTGCATTTTAATTTAATTTAATAACGATCCAATCTATGCTTCTTGATTTGATATTACCCCAATTTGTATACAGCATTCTATTTTTTTGGGGCGCTAAACTCACTAAAATGCTACTTTTATGACTCACATTTTATGGAAATCAATAACCTATGACATCTTGCCAATTAGATGGAATACTGACTTTATACAACGCTGAAAATTTTTTCAATTATTCAGTACTTCAAAATTATTCACGAATTGTTCGAATTTATCACTATTTTTGCGCTCAATAATAGAATATATTATAAACAGATGTAAAAATTATCCATTTTTTTAGTTTTAGAATTTTATTTTATTATAATTACGCAACATTAATTGACGTATTAATTTTAAAAAGAGTACTATTTAAATAAATGAAATTAAATTTAAGTATATCTACATTTCCAAAACAAATTTATTGCTCTCACTCCCAATACCTTAATACTTAATCTGATTCTCATTTTACATAAATTGATGCTAACTTTTCTAGCAACATTTAAGGAATGGAGGGTTTCAATGGATTATAATCACATCATTTATGATGAAGGTGATCAATTAGAACATTTAAATACACCTAACTTTTCCAATATATATTTGGTTATTTCAGGTATGATTCATTTCCAAAAAGTAAAATCAAATTTTATATTTCATCGAGGCGATGTATTTGTGGTATACGATTTCGAAGAAAATCTCATTGTACATCGAGAAGGTATGCTTGCTTGTATTTCAGTAAATAATTTAAGTTATCATCGTTTCACCTTAATCAATCGAGAAAATCTTCTAGAAAAATATAAATTAAGTATGTTGATTACCGAAACTTATATTACAACTTTAAAAAATATTTT
>NZ_PPRL01000167.1 GCF_002902235.1 Staphylococcus ureilyticus | reverse complement strand
TTCTTTTTGAATTCAAGCTTATTTAAAACTCTTATTCACTCGGTTTTGCTTGGTAAAATCATAAATTTTACTTACTTATCTAGTTTTCAATGTACAAAAAATGGTGGGCCTAAGTGGACTCGAACCACCGACCTCACGCTTATCAGGCGTGCGCTCTAACCAGCTGAGCTATAGGCCCCTCATAAATAGAATACTCGAATGAGCATTCAAAACTGAATACAATATGTCAATGTTATTCCTTTGTCATCTTCTTTAGAAGATGTTCCGAATATATCCTTAGAAAGGAGGTGATCCAGCCGCACCTTCCGATACGGCTACCTTGTTACGACTTCACCCCAATC
>NZ_PPRL01000166.1 GCF_002902235.1 Staphylococcus ureilyticus | reverse complement strand
TCTGGATCTGGTGTTGGCTCTGGATCAGGCGTTGGTTCAGGATCTGGTGTTGGCTCTGGATCTGGTGTTGGTTCAGGATCCGGCGTTGGTTCAGGATCAGGCGTTGGTTCAGGATCAGGCGTTGGCTCTGGATCTGGTGTTGGCTCTGGATCTGGTGTTGGTTCAGGATCAGGCGTTGGCTCTGGATCTGGTGTTGGCTCTGGATCTGGTGTTGG
>NZ_PPRL01000017.1 GCF_002902235.1 Staphylococcus ureilyticus | reverse complement strand
ATTATAATCAAATGATTGAATGCTTAAAATTCAAAAGTAAAAAACAAACTTTCATAATTATATAGTTAATAAATTATAAATAAAATTCGCAAAAAGAAGTTTGGCTTTCTGAATAAAATTTACAATTATTTTATCTTTTAGCTCGTTTAACTAAAGTAAGTACTTTTTCTCTCAGTCTTTAGTCCAAAATCTTATTTATCTATGGCACTTTATAATTTTAATGTGCTATTATTATAAAATGAAAATGAATAAACTATAATCCATATTATGAAAGTAGGTTAATTATGATATTGCTTGAATTGATAAAAGGAATCATTCTAGGAATTGTCGAAGGATTAACTGAGTTTGCACCTGTATCTTCTACTGGACATATGATTCTTGTAGATGATATGTGGTTAAAATCAACTCAATTTTTAGGTTCAGAATCTGCGTTTACCTTTAAAATTGTAATTCAACTCGGTTCTGTATTCGCAGGTGCCTGGGTATTCCGTGAACGTTATTTTGAAATGTTACATATAGGGAAATATAGATCTGAACCTATCGATGGCATCGGTCAAAAACCTAAACGCTTAAACTTACTACATATTATCATTGGTATGATTCCAGCAGGTATACTTGGTTTAATGTTTGATGATGTTATTGAAAAATATTTATTTAGTGTCCCAACAGTCATGATTGGATTATTTATCGGTGCAATATATATGATTATTGCAGATATATACAGTAAAAAAGTTACGAATCCACAAACTGTAGACCAAATTAATTATTTCCAAGCTTTTGTAATTGGTTTATCCCAAGCTATCGCTATGTGGCCTGGTTTCAGTAGATCTGGTTCTACAATTTCTACAGGTGTGCTCATGAAAATGAACCATAAATCTGCTTCTGATTTCACATTTATTATGGCAGTTCCTGTAATGTTAGCAGCAAGTGGTTTATCTCTAGTCAAAAACTTTGAATATATTCATTTAAATCACATCGGTTTTTACTTCCTAGGGTTTATCACAGCATTTATTGTTGGTTTAATTGCCATTAAAACATTCTTATTCTTAATTAGTAAAATAAAATTGATTCCATTTGCTATTTATAGAATTGTATTAGTCATTATTATTGCAATCCTTTACTTTGGTTTTGGTATAGGTCAAGGAATCAGTGGACAATAAAACGGTTAGAGGCTGAGACAAGTAATTTGTCCAGCCTCTTCTTAAATTTCATGTCCAAAATTGCAGAAATAATTTCCATGAAAGTACGTGTATTTACCGTTTATTATGATGTATTATGGGGTAATAAGTAGATAGTATAAAATTATTGGAGGCAACGAGTATGGACAAAAAGCAATTAATTAAAACAATCATCACAGTAGCGCCTGTGTTTTTAGTACCGTTAATCGTTGAACGTAAACGTATTAAAGATCATCCAGATGTTAAAAAAGCTAGTGATGCAACTGCTAAAGCTTCAAAAACCGTAGCAAATAAATCTGTTCAAATTAAGGATACAGTAGTAGATAAATCTGCAAATGCAAAAGATTATGTTATTGATAAAAAACATAATATGGATCAAAAACGTGAATTAAAACGTATTGCTAAAGAACATGATCCTGCTTACATTGAGAAAAAAGGCGAAAAACTTGAAAAAGAAAATCGTAAAGAAGCAGACAAAATGAAAAAGAAATTACAAAAAAATATAGAAAAACGCCACAATGAAGAAGAAAAAAAACGTCAAGATAATCAAAAACAACGCATTCAATCTATGAAAAAATCTAATAAACATATGGAAAAAGTTGGCATGACACCAGGAAAATTAGACAAAGAGACAGAACAAAAAGGCGAAAAGCTAGAAAAAGAAAACCGCAAAGAAATAAATAAATTCAATAAAAAATTACAAAAAAATATTGATAAACGTCATAAAGAAGAAGACAAAGCTCGCGAAAAAAATAAAAAAGACCGTTTAGCGGAGTTCAAAAAATACAAAAATTATGTTGCTAAAAGCATTGTAAAGCAAAACAATGAAGAAAAAGGTAAATAATTATTATGACTCAAGTCATCATTGATGGAGATGCTTGTCCTGTTACCAATTCTGTTGTTGAATTGACAAAAGGGACAAGCATCTTTGTTACCATTGTCCGAAGCTTTAGTCATTTTTCTTTAAAAATGCAACCTGATCACGTCAATGTCATTTATGTTGATGATGGCCCGGATGCAGTCGACTATAAAATTGTTAAAATCACGCGATCAGAAGATATTGTAATAACACAGGATTATGGACTTGCAAGTTTATTATTAAACAAAGCTAAAGTTGTGATGCACCATAAAGGATTTATATTTGATCAAAATAATATCAACACTTTGTTAGAACAACGACATGCGAGTGCACAATTTCGAAAAAGTGGCGGGCGCACTAAAGGCCCATCTGCTTTTACAACAGATGACATTGCGATATTTGAACAAAAATTTTTGTCTATAATTAATGATGTGTCATTATTTACGGAGGAATAGAATATGAAAAAAATTGCTGTTTATTGCGGTGCTAGTAAAGGTAAAGATGAATCTTACATGAAACAAGCTTACCAATTAGGCACTTATATGGCTAAACATAACTATGAATTAGTATTTGGTGCTGGTTCTGTTGGTATTATGGGAGCTATTCAAGATGGCGTATTAGATCACGGAGGTAGTGCTATTGGCGTGATGCCAAATATGTTAAATGAACGAGAAATTACTAGTACAAGACTAAGCGAACTCATTTTAGTTGATTCTATGCATGAAAGAAAAAACAAAATGGCAGAATTAGCAGATGCGTTTGTCATGGCTCCAGGAGGCGCTGGTTCTTTAGAAGAATTCTTTGAAATGTATAGTTGGTCGCAAATCGGTATTCATGAAAAACCAATCGCTATCTATAATATCAACGGCTTTTTTGAGCCTTTGCAAACATTGATTGACCATATGATTCATGAAGGCTTTATCGATAAAAAATATCAATCGCTGGCACCACTGTGTAACAATCCTGAAGCACTGTTCGAAGCGATTCATAACTATGAACCATTAGGTATTAGAAGTTACGACTAAATTTTAAAAGCAGAGATATGTGTGCACTACAAATGCCACTACCTCTGCTTTTCTTATGCTTAAAATAGTATTGCCAGTAATTGTTTTAATATTATTAATGCAACAATCACAATAATTATTGCTGAAAATTTATTTAATATTAAAATATATTTGCCTCTTTTATCAATATTACCTACGACTTTACCTGCAATTGCCAAAAATATAAACCAGATCCAAGAAACAGCAATTGTCGTGATTGTAAAAAACATTTTATCCACGCCTTCATATATTGCTGCATTCGTTCCTATAACACCAATAGTATCCATAATTGCATGAGGATTTAATAATGAGACTGACATGGCAAATCCAATTTGCTTTCGCGCGGACATTGATTGATAACGTTCAAGCGTTTGTGGTTTTTCATGCCATAATGACCAGGCCATGTAGCTAAGAAAGATAAAGCCGACACAATAAATTACGATTTGTAACATCGGTAGTGATAGTAATAAGACTGACACCCCTAATACAGCTAATACTATTAATAATGTATCACATAACCCTGCAGCTATAATTACTGGTATAGTCTTAATTAATTGTTTTTGGTTTGCTCCTTGGTTAAATACAAATACATTTTGTGCGCCTAAAGGTAAGATTAAACCCAAAGCTAAAAACAAACCATGAATCATTGGTTGCAACATATTATCTCCTCTTTCTTCAAAACTAAATTATCATTAAACCGTACCAGTTTTCACTCAAAGTTAACTAAGACAAAATATGATATTCATAATACATAATCATTATTTATCGTTATGTATTTATTGACACATGATACGTGTGTAGTCAATAAATGAATGAATCTTATACACTAACCATAAGCTTTAAATATTCAAATATGAGTTACGACCATTTTTCTATATATAATCATGATACAATATATTTAATTGATTTTTACCAACCAGTTATAATTTTAAAAACCCACCAATTACTTAAAGGAGATTTAGCATGTTCATGCCAAAATATAAAGCAATTATTGATGATATACTTTCGAAGATTAAAAATGGTGATTTAGAAGCAGGTATGAAATTACCTTCTCAGAGAAATTTGGCAGCTCAATATCGCGTCAATCGTTCAACTATTATTCAGTCCTTAGAAATACTACAAAGTTATGGAATTTTAGAAAGCAAAGCACGCAAAGGGTTATACGTTTCGAAAAGTAATTGGAATACTTATATTAATCATAATATGAATTGGCATGACTACATTAAAAATAGCGCTTCTAAAAATAATCAATACTTTATACAACGAATTAACGAATTAGAATTCGATGCGCATATCTTACGTTTAAGTACTGGTGAACTCAGTCCACAATTAATCCCAAACAAGCAATTTCAAGATATTTTTTCAAAACAAACGACTACTGCACTTAAAACTAATTATGAACACCCCTTAGGTAATTTAAATTTAAGAAAAGCAATTGTAAATCATGTTAAAAAATTGGGGATTGAATGTGATGAAGCAAACATTTGCGTCACTTCAGGTGCATTGCAAGGATTAAAACTCATCGCTGATGGTTTACTGATTCCAAATTCAAAGATAATTATAGAAACGCCCTCATATATAAATTCTGTGCATACATGGCATAACATTCGAGCAGATCTTAGGTTTTTGACAATATCTAAAATCAAACAACAAATTAACACTATTTTCAATGCTAAAACACTATATAAAAATAGCATTTTTTATTGTATACCGACTTTACATAACCCTACACAACACTCATATACGCAAACAGAAAAATATAAATTAATTCAACAATGCCAACAAACAGGAATCCCTATAGTAGAAGATGACGTTTATGGCGACTTGTGGTTCGAAGGAGATCGTCCTCAACCTTTAAAGTCATTAGAAGAAAATGATAATATCTTATACATTAGTAGTTTATCTAAAACAGTAAGCCCTGGTTTAAGGGTAGGATGGATTATAGGTAAACCATCAGTTGTTATGCACTTAGCGGATTTGAAAATGCAAAATGATTATGGTGCCAGTTCATTATCACAATTTATCGCAACTGAATGGCTAAATAACCCTTTATACCATGAGCAACATTTAAATTATTTAAAACAAGCACTTATAGAGAGACGTGATAAATTTTTAGCATCTTTAAATCAACATTTTCAAGATTTAGGTACTTGGTCCATACCTAAAGGTTCTTATTATATTTGGTTCAAATTAAATGTACCAATAAACATGAAAGAACTGTTCGATTTAGCGATCCAAAACCAAATTTTAATTAATCCAGGCGAAATTTATGATAAAAAAGCACAATATCATATAAGATTTTCTTATTCCTATATAAACATTGAAGATATAGAATTTGCATTACAAAAATTAAGCCAACTTATTAAAAAACTAACATCAAGCAAAACACTTTAAAACACAGTCACCATACCGCTTTTAAGTCGTGCTGACGCCTAGGGAAATGATATGAATGAGAGACTAATGGCTTGAATCACATTCCCAGGCAGGCATGGACGATACAAAATCATAGTAAACAAAAAGACTAATCCATATATTAAAAAATGGATTAGTCTTTTTCATAAGAATAGGATTTATACCCCATTACTTATTTACAATTTTATTTTGCTTGTTTTGTTAAATCTTTATAATATCTAACATGTCTTTTAAGTGGATGATACTTACTTAATTCTGGATATTCAAAGAAATCATATAGTTTCATACCTATTTTTTCCATAACCTTACGTGAAGGTTCATTATTTTCTGAAGTAAATGCATAGACCTCGTTAATCCCCTGCTGTTTTGCATATTCGAGTACCGCTTCTGCACCTTCAGTAGCGAAACCATTCCCCCACACTTCGGGGATCAAACGCCAACCGATTTCATAGAATGGTAGCTCATCAAACGTATACTTGCTGGCTTTAGGTACATAGTTCAATCCGATAAAACCAAGCCATCCATTTGTTTCTTTTAATTCAACAGCAAAAAGGCCTATATCATGATTGATAATAATATCATTCATCTTTTTCATATCATGTTCTGAACGTCGAAAACTTAATAAACTTGGAAAATATCTACGGACTTGGTGATTCGCGTTCATCTGCTGAAATGGAAGTAAATCTTCTGCTTGCCAGTCCCGTAACCTTAAACGCTCAGTTTCTATATAAACTGTCATACTGTTACACCTCTAAACTGGAAATTAAATTTCTATAGAAAATAACGCGTTATGATTATTCTCATACCGCGCTATCACATGGATTAAACATTGCTTATGCTCTTGAAATATAGCTAATCAATTCAACGTTTACAGCTACTTCTTTCAACCGACCACGTTCACTTTTGGGCGCCGTAAATGTTGCATCTATGAAATCATTTTTATGATTTAATTTGTAAGTAGCTACAAATGTATCTGTATCAGATTCAAAATTGGGTAAATGTGCAATAACACGTTTAATTTCACCAGTCGAATCTTTGATTTCTCTACCAGTAATACTTTCAATTTCTCTACCTAATTCTGGGAGCGTAATTGAACGCCCTTCTAATAATACAAAATCTTTTTCATGCATCGTTATTCCCTCTTTCTCCTAATGAAAAATGATTATTTATAAACTGCGTATAATAAATGATTCATTATAAAGTCACACTTAATATAAGGTAATACTAAGCAACTGACTCATAATTTCAAATCTATTTTTTAGAAACTTTTTATATTCATTACGTTAATGATACCCATTATAACAATTTGTAAAACGATAGTACAATAATTTCCTGGGAAATATTGCATGAAATCCATTTGTAACGCAATTAGTATAGAAGCTTATGTTTCAGCATTAACATCTTTTTCTAAATTCTTCGACTTATCTTTCAGTTTATCTTTCTCTTTTCTAAGTCTTCTTTTTGTTTTTTCAAATCTTTATTTTGTTTTTCCAATTTATCAATATCTTTCTCTAACGTTGCTTTTTCATCATTTTTCCCACATGCAGTCAATAAGACAGTGGATGCTAGTATGAGTGCTAAACATTTCTTCATGTAAGAACTCCTTTTGTTAATTTCATAATAATAATATAATTTTATCATTATTTTTACTCATCTTCATTATTTATTCTTAATCTTTTATTCATAGTCACCGTACTTATATAGTATCCAAGTTTAAAATTCAAATCTTTCATGGCGTGGTTGTGATTGACTACCGTGCTTTCAATTTCTGAAGCACCCCTACTATATGCCCATATTTCAACCTCTTTTTTTAATGCTTTCGCGATACCTTGATTTCGATTGTCTTCCGAAACATACATCATTTCAATAATAACCTTTTGATATTGCTTTAGATATCTTGCCCAAATAAAAGCAATCATTTGTTGGTCTTGTATTTCGGTAATCACAACATCAGTATTGGCTATTAATCCATTTTCAATCATTTCTTTACGTAATGCAACAGAAATAGTAGTGTTTTGATAATGCTCATACTGTTGGTTAAGTTGTCGTTCATGAATTTCCGCAATTTCATTTAAATATTGTTGATGTGATTGTTTTAAATACTCCATTATTACTCCTTTGAAAGTGTTATTGATTTATAATACTATTTTCGTCATAATTAGCATTATAAATATATTTTATATATAAGAAGGAATGCCAAATGCCAATGAAATCTACTGATAAATTAATGCGTGAAAACAATGTGAAAGCATTGCGCTTAAATAATACAGACAGAGATACGTTTGAAAACTACATGACTTATGTCAGAGCTGATTTGAGTGTCAACCCACATGATTCTGAAAAAATGTTAAACCGTGTTTTAAATCAGTTATTAGAAGCTGAAAAGGATGGCACATTAGCAATGGAATTCTTTGATCACGATCCTAAAGCCCATGCCAAAAGAGAACTTAGACGTTTACCAAATGAAACAATAAGAAACATTTTCAAATACATTATGCGTCATATTATGCTTTTTGTGGGTATTTTTTGTTTTCTCAAAGGGTTTGCTGGATTTTTTATTGGTGCAAAACGACTATATTTATATACTTTCCCGCTTACTTTAATCGTAGGTATTGCTATCATATTTTTCTTTATTTGGATGTTATTTAAAACTGTACAAATACGTTGTTTTAATACATCACACTTATCTTGGTTATTAACATATCTCGTTTTACTTTTATCTGTATGTGGAATATTTTATGTCTTTTTCATTCCACAGATGTTTTTAACTGTAGGCCCTTATTTATTAATTAGCAATTGGACTTTTATTATCATTTCATTTATATTCATTCCAATCGCATTATATATCGATCATCATTTTACTAATAAAAACACCAATGCTTCATTATAAATACTATTAAAAAACACGTTAGCACAAGCTTCTAAAATTCGAGAAGTGGCTGACGTGTTTTTAGTTTATGTTTCACCTATGTTGTTATATTTTCTTTCTTTTCTATTGCAATATTAATAAATAAGAAAATAAGACCAATCACTGTTAGTATCGGCGCAATTAAACTTAACGATGCAACTGGTAAATTTGTTACCACGACACCTCCGATAAATGCACCCAAAGCATTACCTAAATTAAATGCTGATTGGTTAAGTGTACTCGCAAGTGTTGGTGCATCTTGTGAAATTAACGTACTTTTATATTGTAGCGACGGACTCATACTGAAACCGATGAGACCGAAAAAGAAAATACCTGCTACCATTAATAATCCATTCATTTGCACAAAGTATAATAAAATGAAATATAAAATAAATACACTAAATATTATTTTTAATGCCTTATTTAAATTCCAATCTGCAAGCTTTCCACCTACAACATTACCTAATGTGACCCCAATACCAAATATAATCAATAAATATGAGATTAAATTTTCTTGTACATGTGACACATCAATGAGCACTGTTGATATATAAGTAAAGTAAGCAAATACACTACTAAATCCGAATAATGTAACAGCTAAGGTTAACCATAAACGCTTTTCTTTTAAAATTTTCAGTTCATTTAATACAGATGATTTAACTGTTTCTTTTTTCATCGGTACAAATATGATAATACCTATTAATGCTAAAGCTCCGATGACTGATATAATAATAAATGTCATTGGCCAACCAAAGTTTTGTCCGATTAAAGTTCCAAACGGCACGCCTAAAATATTACTCATGCTTAAGCCCATAAACATTAATGCCATCGCACTCGCACGCTTTTCTGGCTTAACCATACTCGCTGCTAATATTGAACCTATACCAAAAAATGAACCATGAGCTAATGAAGTAATAATTCGACTCGTCATCATAAAGCCATAATTCGGGCTAAATGAGGCTGCAATATTTCCTACAATAAATATCGCCATTAATGCCAACAATAAATATTTTCTATTCCATTTAATTGTTAACATCACAATGATAGGCCCACCGATAGCTACACCTAAAGCATAACCTGTAATCAGTTGCCCTGCTTGGCTTACACTGACATCAAAATCTCTAGCAATGTTTGGCAATAATCCCATAATTACAAACTCTGTCATTCCGATTGCAAAAGCACCGATTGCAAGCATCCATATAGCAATTGGATATTTCATTTAAGACTCCCTTCCTTTTCCGCTTTTTAACACATGTGAGTGATTATACTAAAGTAGTAATTACGAAAACAAGAAGATTGCTTAAATTTCACTTTATTTATGCTATAAGTGTGCTCACCATGATTTTACACCGTTTGTAATATCTTTCATCACATAGATTAATTGATTAATAATGCATCTATGAAAAACCAAACAACCATAATAATCATTATTATCGCTTGAGCGATGGAACTTGCTAAAAATGCTACTACTGAACCAAAACTTGCCTTTAAAGCTTTAGAAAAATGCGGCTCTTGTATAAATTCAACTACTAACACAGCTATAAATGGAATAATAATTATTCCAAATGGTGGAAAGACAAAACAGCCTACAATAACACCAATCAACGCTGCATACTCACTTAATTTTGATCCGCCGAACTTGCTGACAAAATATTTATTCATAATGAAATCTGCAATAATGATAAATATTGTGAACAATGCCATCGATACATAAAATATCCAAGACAGATGATGATTGTCAAAGCCGAATTGATAAATTAAAAAACCAATCCATAATACAAGTACTGACGGTATGATTGGCTTTATTAAACCAATAAACGCTAAAATAAATGATGCTATAATGCATAACCATAAAATCAATGTCATTTCTATCTACTCCATACTTTCTTCTGTAAATTTTTGTTCTTTTGTAAAATATATTAAAATCATACCTAAAAAAATTGAACCTGCAGAAACAAAGAACACATTACCTAAGCCTACCCAGTGACTCATTACACCACCGAGAAGATTACCACATAATTGTCCGATAACCATCGCATTCGCAAATAATGTAGATGCATAACCAGGAAAATCAGGTAAAATATCTTGGAAATAACTAATCCCTAATCCAAGTAAAATAGCTAGAAAAATAGCTAGAAACACCTGCCCTATTATCATCATGATCAGACTATTAAATACGCCTATACTAAAATAAAATAATCCCCCGAATAATCCCCCAAGTATCAATAGCGTACGTGTCGACAATTTAGCAGATAAAATGCCTAATATGACCATGAAAGGTACTTCAAGTCCTGCACAAATACTAGCTAGCACACCTACTCGACTTTCTGGTTCTTTCAAAAAGTTCGTCACATACAATGGCATATTCAACGTGTACATCCATTGTCCTATATGTAATAAAATAAAAGCTAAAAAGGGTACAAATAAGACCTTGTCACGTAACATATTAGGTGCCGCCGCTTCAACATGTGTACTATCTGCTACTGGACGCTTTGTTTGAATATCTTTAAAGAAAAAAACTTGTAATAATAGTGTGAATAATATGATTGTTATCGTTCCGCCAAATAAACCCGCATATCCTTTAAAACTAAGTAACAATGCACCAATAAGTGGACCGAACAAGAAACCAAATGAAAACATTGAACGTAATACAGCGTTAGCAAATTTCGCTCTGTCCTTTGATGTAGAAGTATTGATTGATTCTCTTGCTGACGCATACATCTGAGGCATGGCTGGGGCAAAACAACCTTGGAAAATGGCATACATTACTATAAAAACCCAGATTTCATGAATGTAAAAATAAATTGAAAAGCTGACTGCCCCCATAAAAAGTGCAGTAATAATAATTGTCTTTCTGTTGATACTATGTGTATCAGAAAAGCGTGCTACAATTGTATTCATTGTAAATTGACTAATTGCAGCTAATGCTAGTAGCAACCCATATTGGGTAGAAGTCATACCTAAATCATTTGTAGCAAATAATACCAGATACGGTACAGTAATGGCGATGCCCATACCTAACATCATCATATTAACGACAAATAATTTGTAATTTTTTATATGTAACAATTCACTAAACATTTAGCGTCCTCTATTCCTATTAAATTCATATAACTCTTCACAAAGTTATATTTATCAATGAACCAAAATATTCAATTATCTAAAATTGTTATTCCACGTATTCCATTATTAAATTAATAAATGAATCAACTTGCGGCAACTGTAACATGCTTGGATCATAGCTCAAATAAGTAGAACGAATCAGCGGTTTATCGTCTATATCTACGCGTTGAAACGCAAACTGTTCCCTATCTAAGTGTTTCATCATGATTTCCGGCAATATGGTCACGCCAACGCCATTTAATAACATTTCTTTACATGTCGCCACTTGATCAACCGTAATCATCGCATGATAATCTTGACCAATTTGGCTGCCATACCATTCTTTAATTTGATTAATGTATATAGGATCAGCCTGAAATTCGATAAACGGCATCTTTTCTACTTCATCATTACGATTTTTAGGATGTATAAAATAATGTTCGTCGTTAAATAAATGCGTGTTGCTTAAATTCATCATTTTATTCCCACGAATAATCATCACATGGTAATCTCTATGATTAGCTTTAATTTGTTCACTCGATCCTACTTGAACTTGGATTTCTACATTTGGAAATTGTCGTGTATATAAATTCAATACTACCGGCAACAACGTTTGCCCTATTAAGGATGAACAACCAATAGAAATCGTACCATTTACTTCACCGATATGTGCTTGCATCTTATCTAAAAACAGACGCTCTCTATTCAACATATCACGTGCATGTTCAATAATCATCATGCCTTCAGTCGTCGTTATTAATTGTTTTTTTGTACGAATGAATATGTCGACGCCAAATGCATTTTCTATCGCTTTTAATCGTTGTGTTACTGCTGGTTGAGAGATGTATAAAATTTCCGCTGCTTTTCTGAGCGTTTTCGTCTCATCTAATGTAGTTAACAAGCGATAATCGTCAATCTTCATAATTATCCCCCTATTTTTTACGAATACTAAATATCTTTATTTATGGTGGCCTTACTTTTATTTACTTTGCGCTAATGAATCACTTTTAATACTCTTCAATTCTCGCAGTGTTTACTATAACATGGTTAACGCTTGACTAATATAGGGAATTTTTTATAACAATTTCAAGATTATTGAGATGCATTAGAATCTTTTATCTTACTTTGATGTGATTTGCTATTATCTTGATTAGAATGATTATGATGCTTATTGTAATTTTTTATTGGCTTATGTTTAGCCTCATTGTACACAACGTTTTTATGCTTTTTGCCTTTAAATTTATGTTTATTAAAAGAGGATTGCTTTTGAGATTTCGACTTTTGTTTTATTTTATGGAAACAATACATAATTTTATTCTGCATAGTTGTAAAATCTGTATCAATTTTAATCATTAACTGATGCGCGATAATATAAGCTTCGTGATATTGCTTCTTGGTTATTTGGCCTTGGTTTAACGCGCGTAACAAATCGTCTTCATCAACAAGTTCGTATTCTCCATTAGGTAATGCTAATACGTCCAAGCATAAATCAATCGTACGTGCATTTCCTTTTTGCGTAACGTTTTTAATATTTATGTCAAAGTAATATTCTAATGGATTGCCATTGTCGTCTAACATCACTGTGATACTATAACGTTTTTTTTCAGGTAATATTTGTAACCACTGATAGTTATCATCAGCCACAACAATATTTTGTCCTACGACCGATACTTCTAGAGGTTCACGTACCTTTTTCATCGTTACTAACCCAATAATACCTTTAAATTTGTTATTATTCACTTTGACTTCCGTATATTCTCGGTCAATGATGCGACGCCAGTGACGTTTATCAATATATTTTACTTTCACTGCCACCAACTCCTTGTCATTATTATATAAAACTGAACCTTACATGTCATCTTATGTTTGTTACATTTAAATTTTTAATTAATAGCGAGTAGATAATTATGTTTATTGTACTATATTTCATAGTGCAAAAGCGAAATTGACAATTGTTGAGAAGTTTGTTAAATTTTTAATATATTTTTCAGAAAATTCTTTAAAAAGGGAGATAGCCATATGTCAACGTCACAAAGACCATTTAGAGCAGATCACGTAGGAAGTTTACTACGTCCACAACGTTTAAAAGATGCACGTAAAGATTATCAAAATAACGTTATTGATGCTCAAACATTAAAAAATATAGAAGATGAGGAAATTGAACGCATCATAGATAAACAACTAGAAATTGGCTTACATAGTATTACTGATGGTGAATTCCGCAGAAGTTGGTGGCATTTTGATTTCTTAGAAAACCTAGATGGTGTTGAAGGTTACACATCAGAGCGTGGTTTAACATTTGAAGGTGTAGAAACTAGAAATCACAACGTCAAGGTGGTTGATAAAGTTACATTTAACCCAAATCATCCCCATTTTGAACACTTTAAATTTTTATATGAAAAGGTAAATGGCCGTGCAACGGCAAAAGTTTCTATTCCAAGTCCAAATCAATTGTTCCATCCTAATATTTTAAACGAAGACATTTATCCTGATATCAATGATTTTGCGCATGATGTAGCAAAAGCTTATCACGATAGTTTACTAAAATTCTATGATCTCGGTGCACGTTATATACAACTAGATGATGTGTATTGGGCAAATTTAACATCAGGAACACAAAATACACGTGGGCGTGATAGAAGTGAATCTGAAAAAGAAGTTGCACGTCAACTCGCTTATAAAGTTATCAATGAAGCAATCAGTGGTTTACCAGAAGATTTATTGATCACAACACATATTTGTCGTGGAAATTATCAATCTACGTGGGCTATTTCTGGTGGTTATGAACCAATCGCTCCATATCTATTTAAAGAACAATTAGATGGTTTCTTCTTAGAATATGATGATAATCGCTCAGGTGATTTCGAACCTTTAAGATTTTTCCCAGAAGATCGTTCATTTGCAGTGTTGGGATTATTCACATCAAAAAATGGTGAATTAGAAGATAAAACCACTATTTTAAAACGTATAAAAGAAGCACAAAACTATATAGATTTAGAACAAATTTGTCTAAGTCCACAATGTGGTTTTGCTTCTACTGAAGAAGGCAATAAATTAACTGAAGAAGAACAGTGGAAAAAGTTAGCTTATATTGTTGAAATTGCTAATGAAGTTTTTGGTACATCAAAATAATATCAATAAAAAACTCGTACTACTTTCACAACTGTTTTAACGAGAAAGTAATACGAGTTTTCCTTTATATTTAACTATTAATGTCAATTATTGATAAAGCGTAACGATCATTGATGTGTTTTAAGGCTGGATATGTTTCATTTAGCCACTCTTTACTCAATAACTCAAAATGTTTAAATTCAAATGCTGGATGACACATGCAACCAACAAGCGCATAACCAGCACAGTCTTCAATAGACGATGCAAAAATTGTGCCCTTTGGAACAACATGTTGCAATACATCACCACTTTCGATGTTGGGGCCAACTGTTACTTTTTGATAATTGCCATCAGGGTATATCATGTGAACAGTCAAAGAATCTCCTGCATGATAATACCAGATTTCATCAGCATCTATTCGATGAAAATGTGATATATTATCGTGCGTTAAAAGAAAGTATATGCTCGAATAAGCCGATCTTTGATTTGAGCTAGTCGGTACCGCTTTGATAGTCTCTTTATAATAGCCACCTTCTGGATGCGGATGTAATTGTAATTGGTCAATCCATTTTTGTACTTCTTGATTTTTATTCATGCTATTTCAAATCCACATTATGGAATACATTCTGAACATCTTCTAATTCTTCTAATGCATCAATTAATTGTTCAAATGTTTCCTGATCTTCTGCTGATAACTCAATATCTGACTGTGGTAACATTTCAAATTCCGCTACTTTAAATGTTTCAACACCTGATGCACGTAATGCATCTTGCACTTGGGCAAATTGATCAGGCTCAGCATATACAATGGTTAAACCATCTTCATCAATGACATCTTTAACATCTATCTCTTGTTCCATTAAACTTTCCAAGACATCATCCGCTGACTTGTCTTCAACACCAAATACTGCAGTGTGTTCAAACATATAAGCAACAGATCCAGAAACTCCCATATTACCTCCATTTTTACCAAATGCAGCACGAACATCAGATGCAGTTCTATTTACATTATCAGTAAGCGCATCTACGATTATCATAGAGCCGTTCGGGCCAAACCCTTCATATCGCAACTCATCATAATTTTCTTCGCCGCCACCTTTAGCTTTTTCAATAGCTCTATCTATAATATGGTTTGGTACAGAATATGTTTTTGCTCTTTCTAGAGTTAACCTTAATGCTTGGTTTGATACTGGATCGGGCTCACCAGATTTAGCCGCTACATAAATTTCTTTACCAAATTTAGCATAAATTCTACTCGTATTCTTATCTTTTTGGGCCTTTTTCTCTTTAATATTATTCCACTTACGTCCCATAATGTCATCTCACTTTCTAATTAAATGCGTGTGTCAGTACATCATATTATACAATATTTTTATTATATCACATAGACTAACCTACTACTTTGCTTGTATTTTTTATTACGTCTCTCGAAATATCTATACCCTTTGGCAACTTATTAGTTTGTATCAAACATTGATCGTTTGTCACATAGAGCATCAACTATATAGAATGAATTAGTTCCCTTTAACGTTATACATCGGTAATTTTAAGATATGAAAACCGCTTCTTTGAGTACTTAAATACATATTAAAAGTGATTTTAAAACATATAAAGAACCACTTCCCAACTTGTTGGGTTAGTGGTTCTTATGCATGAGCTAAAGCTCAGGTAATCCTTATTACCACTTCCCAACTTGTTGGGTTAGTGGTTCTTATGCATGAGCTAAAGCTCAAGTAATCTTTAATGCCACTTCCCAACTTGTTGGGTTAGTGGTTCTTATGCATGAGCTAAAGCTCAGGTAATCCTTATTAGAGGATACGACGAAATCCATTTAATAAAATTAAATTTCTGTCCTACTTTCGTCACGAAGTATCATTATACTATTTAATATTTGTAACTGATTAAAGCTTTATTGTCATTATGTAAACATGAATTTTTAATATTTTAGTCTACCTGTGTTTCAATTTCATCTAACAAAGTGTGATACTTCCTATCATTTTCTTCAGTCATCGATAAATAAACTTTTCTCTCATCTTTTGTCGAACGTAATTTGCTTACACGATCTTGGTTAATTAATCGTCGAATTGATGCCAACACTTTTGTTCGACTCAAATCGAGTTCAGTCGTCGCAATTTTTAAAAATGGCTGCATCAGCATGTTTTGCTGTTGACAATTTTGTTGTATTATTTCCAAAATAGCAATGTCATTCATTGTTAGCTTATATTTACTTTCTATATAAGACATTACTTTATTATATTTTTTATAAATTTTTAATAACTGCGCCTTTTTTTCATCATTCATTGTTGCTACACCTCCAAATGCTAGTAAGCAATACAATTTCATTATCTCTAAAAAAAGTAACTCTGTCTTTATCATTTATTTTTTATAGCTTTGTCATTATTACGAACAGCAGTAAATTGAATATCACAAAACATGTTAAATTAATTATATAATTTAGGATTAAGCATTTATTTATAAATATCAATAATGTGTACAGTATTATGATCAATTGCTACGCTTAAAGATTTGTCGTTAAATGAATGTTCGAAAACATTTATGCGTGGCTGATTATATGATTCAATTTTTTCTATAAATATATCAGACCATTGATATTTCTCGCGCAAATTGCAAGGTATCACACAATTGATATTTCCATGTGCATTATTATATGTCTCTTTAAAAATTAAATATTTTTTTCTTAACTTCAAATCCTTGAAATTGATATTAACAGACATTTTAGTTGTATAGTGTTTTGAAACTTCATTTTCCATAATTTGCCAATCACTGATATAAACGCTAATTTTATCCACTTGATCAATAATAGTATAAAAATCATGTTCATAAACTGTATAACGTGTTTTTTCTATTAAGCGATGAAACATAGTTCCTACCAATGTACGGAAACCACTTTTATCATATAAGTATAACGCCTCATTTCCGTTCATTTGCTGTATCAAATCTACACCTATGCCTGAAAAATGTTTTAATATTCTTTTAAACACACCGACTAACAATGGCGGACTCTCAATAATATTCATTGGCTCGTCATGCAATAAAAAATTATTTCTTACATTTAATAAAAAATAATACCTATCTTCCAAACACATTTCTGCCATGATTTTTCTTATATAATTAAATTTAAAAATTTCTTTCGTCAACAGCATTTCATGTGATTCATTAAAATATGGCACTGATAACTTTTGATTATCTACAAAATAGTAATCAAAACCAATTCTCTTTAATTGTACTTCCATCATTTTAAAAGCATCTGGTTCATTAAATAAACGAGTAATATCAATACCAAATTTTACATTCTCTCTAAATTGTTTAATTTTGATAATGTTCCGGTATATCTCTTTTATTGACATTGTACTTAAATCAAAACAATAGCTTATCTTTTTTAGTAAATCTTTGTTTAAGTTTGTGCTAGTTTGCAAATAAGCCGCGTAGGGTTTGCAAATCTGATTCAAATATATTTCAACATCTTGACTTTCGTAGATTTTAAGTACCAAATTAGCATTGTTTGATATGATAAAGTCAAAAGCATTATATGTTTTTTGTTCAGAAATGTATTGTTGAATATCTTTTACGTTGATATTGCAATAAATATAAATCTGTTCCTCATTTTCAAACAAATAACTCATTTTAGGATCAGTATACAATTGGTATAACTCTGCTATTGTGTAAATTTGAATAATCATGGATGAATTACGATTATCCAAAAAATGATCAGTACAAATACTAATTTCATTGTTTTGTACATAACTATCTTCTAATTTTGCAGTAAGTTGAGTCTTTATTTGATCTTTAAATGTGTCATTCAATGTTTCATAAGGAAAATATAAATACTTATTGTATTTTGAGAGTTTACGATATTGATTAGGTGTGTAACCGTAATATTGCTTGAATTTTTTACTGTAAAGTGCTGCACTACTAAAACCGTATAAATCAGATATTTCTCCAATGGTATGTTGACTATCCAATAGCTCTTTCATAGATGCCGCCAATTTTAATGTATCCACATAAGTTTTAAAATTCATATCTAGCTTACTATAAAATTGACTAGATATATTTGATTGTGAAATAAATATATGGTCAGCAATTGACTTTAATGTTAAAGGCTGCTTCAAATTACGATTTACATAATCAAGTATTTCTCCAGTAATACCAAAGTATGCGTGATCAGTTTGTTGGGATAAATAATCCGAATCTACTTTAGCTTCATTAGCAATAATTTCAACAATTTTGACCATGTAATTTTCATAAATATCATAACTTAAAGTATCGTTCAAATAGTGTTTCGTCAGCTCAATTAAGGATTTAGTTAATTGTGCTGTAGACTGAATCAACTTAGAGGCGTATTGATAATCAAAAAAAGGATAACCTCGTTCTAAAAACCAATCACTCGCTATATATAATAAAATGGTTGCTTCATTGCGTTTAATGCTAAAAATTTCTGTATGGTTTACGATTAACAATTCCGTTTCAACTTTTATATTAGCTGTAAATTGTTGAATTTCTAATACTCCTTTTATTGGCAATAATACTAGTATGCCATCTGTTACACGTTTAGTAGGATAAAAATTATTAGAAATAATATTTAAACACTTTACTTCCATATTCCAACCTCTCTCATATTCTGTTATACACCATACATATAAAATCATTTTTATAAAATTGATTATTTCTTTTATATTT
>NZ_PPRL01000165.1 GCF_002902235.1 Staphylococcus ureilyticus | reverse complement strand
CGGTATAAGTGATTCAAAATTTAATTATGGCTTATTTTTAATTCACTTCGAAAATAGACAGGCAGTATACACAACAGTCAATAAAAGTATTTCTGTTAAATTAACTTTAGTAGTAGTATCATTGTCCATGTGTTAAAATCATTGTATAAATATTCGTTTACAGAGGTGCTATACATGGCAAAAAAATCAGTAAGACATATTAAAATAAGAGAAATTATATCTAATGAAAAAATTGAAACCCAAGATGAACTGGTAAAGCGTTTAAATGAATATGAGTTAAATGTTACCCAAGCAACTGTTTCTCGCGACATTAAAGAATTACAGTTAATAAAGGTCCCTACACCTTCTGGTCAATATGTTTATAGTTTACCTAATGACAGAAAATATCATCCTTTAGAAAAACTTGGTCGTTATTTAATGGATTCATTTGTAAATATTGATGGTACTGGAAACCTTTTAGTACTTAAGACCTTACCTGGTAACGCTCAATCAATTGGGGCAATTTTAGATCAAATAGACTGGGATGAAGTGTTGGGCACAATTTGTGGTGATGATACTTGTTTAATTATATGCAGAGATGAATCAGCCAGCGAAAAAATTAAAACACGTATCTTTAATTTATTATAAGTATAAGGAAGTGATTATAAATGCTACAAACCTTATCAATTAAACAATTCGCTATTATAGATGAATTAGAAGTAAACTTTGGTGATGGCTTAACTGTTTTGAGTGGCGAAACTGGTGCTGGTAAATCAATTATTATAGACGCGATTGGTCAATTAATTGGTATGCGTGCTTCATCAAACTATGTTAGACATGGTGAAAAAAAAGCTGTTATTGAAGGAATTTTTGATATAGATAATAGTAAAGAAGCCATTTCGATACTTCATGATTTATCTATCGATATCGATGAAGACTTTTTATTAGTAAAAAGAGAAATATTTAGCTCAGGTAAGAGTATTTGTAGAGTTAATAATCAAACAGTTACTTTACAAGATTTGAGAAAAATAATGCAAGAATTATTAGATATACATGGGCAACATGAAACACAAACATTATTAAAGCAAAAATATCATTTACATTTATTAGATAATTATGCCGAAAATACATATAAATCACTGCTTGAATCGTATGTTGATACTTTTGATAAATATAGCGCTAAGAAAAAAGAATTAGCAGATTTAGAGTCAGCCGATCAAGCGTTATTACAACGGTTAGACTTGTTAAAATTTCAATATGAAGAATTACAAGAAGCGAATCTTATTGAAAACGAAGTACCTCAACTTGAGAGCGATATCAAACGTATTCAAAATTCAGAAAGTCTCAGTTTAGCGTTAAACAATGCACACGTCACGTTGACAGATGAGCATGCTATTACAGATCGTTTATACGAATTGAGTAATCAGTTACAATCAATTAGTGAAATTTTACCTGATAAATATGATGAACTAAAAGAAGATGTCGACCAATTTTATTACACGCTTGAGGATGCTAAACATCAATTGTACGATGATTTAACGAATACAGAATTTGATGAACAATATTTAAATGAATTAGAATCTAGAATGAATTTATTAAATAGTTTGAAACGTAAATATGGTAAAGATATTAATGAACTAATTATGTATCAAGATAAAATGGCTGACGAAATTAATAAGATTGAAAATTATGAAGAAAGTACTGCTCAATTACGTCAAGAAATCGATGATTTATATAAAAATGTTATGGAACTAGGAGAAAAGTTATCGCAAGAAAGAAGAAATGTTGCACAATCTTTGCGTAATCATATTGTAGATGAAATTCAAAATCTTCAGATGAACGATGCTAATTTAGAAATTTCATTTAAACCTTTAGATAAACCGAACCGAGAAGGAATAGAATTTGTGGAATTTTTAATCAGTCCAAATAAAGGCGAACCTTTAAAGAGCTTAAATAAGATTGCTTCTGGAGGAGAATTATCAAGAATTATGTTGGCGCTAAAAACTATCTTTGTAAAAACAAGAGGCCAGACAGCAATTTTATTTGATGAAGTAGATTCTGGTGTATCTGGTAAAGCTGCTCAAAAGATGGCAGAGAAAATGAAAGGATTGGCTGAACACATACAAGTGATATGTATATCACATCTACCACAAGTTGCGTCCATGAGTGACCACCATTTATTTATTAGTAAAAATTCTAATGATGAACGAACAACAACACAAGTTAAAGAATTGACTGGAGAAGAACGTATTGATGAAGTAGCAAGAATGATTTCTAGTGCTACTGTGACAGAATTAACCAGACAAAATGCGAAAGAAATGATAGAGCAGAACCACAATTTAAAATAAAAATCTATATTCACTATTGTTAATACAAGTGCTAGCTGGGTTAGATAAATAATCAGTGAAGGATGTTGATTTTATGCGATTCCAACATTTAGTTGAACCATGTGAAACAATGAATGGAAATGTAGCCGTTTTATATGCAAATGACGAAAAAATGATATCAGTACTAGTTAAGGCTTTAAAATTAACTAACATAGACATTTTTATTTATGATACCCAAGACACTACGGAAATCATTCGTTCTTTTGATTTAGAACCTCAAATCCTAAATAGGATTCATGTGCTAACATTTTCAAGTGATTATCAATTACTTAAGTAATGCGCAGAAGATTTATCGCAGGGCAAAGTGACTGTTTTAATGAAAGGAAAAATGAAAGCCACATCAATGATTTCTTTTATTTTAAGCAATAAAAATTTTATAGACCAATATGGGTTTTTAAACCATGTTGCGTGTTTTAGTATACCTAATTACCATAAAACTTTAATGATTAGTGATGTAGCATATAATGTGGCACCTACGATAGAAGAAAAAAAGCAAATCATTAAAAATTTAACTACATTTAGTAATACATTAGGTTACGATAAATTTAATGTTGGATTATTATCTGCAGTCGAATATGCGTCTAAAAAGATACCATCATCTATTGATGCTGAAAAATTAAAAAATATTTTCAATCGAACTTCGGATGTATATGTAAAAGTAGATGGACCAATTCTATTTGATTATGCAATCAGTAAAAAAAGAGCGATTGAAAAAAATTACACATCTAGTATTGCTGGTGATGTTGATGCACTTATCGTTTCAAATATAGATGTTGGGAGTGCATTATTAAAATCTTTAACTCATTTTGGAAATGCTTCTGTTTCCAGTTTGTTACTCGGCGCAAAATTCCCAATTGTTTTCACGTCAAGGGCAGAAAGTAAGCAAAATAAGTTAAACTCCTTATTACTTGCTTTGAAAACACAAAATAAATTTAACCACTAAATAAATTTGAATTTTTACACTATTATTTAGGTTATTAATTTTATAATACTGAATTTTGATGTAAGATAGTAAAGGATATCAATTAATAGAAAATTTAAATGCTGTTGCACTTGTTTATGTAAAGTAAGTAACGATTTTCTATATAAGACTTATTGTAATAATAGTATCTATTAATATTTCATTATTTAAACATTTTACTGAAAGTATTCGTTTTTAAAAATTAATGAAATGAAGTTATTTTAGTAAATTTCAAAAATTTGTATTGAAATCACTTTTAAAATTCAAAGGTGATTTTATTCGTATGTTTAAATTAATTAACATTAAACAATTCAGTTTGTTAAATACTTTAAACTTGCTATACAA
>NZ_PPRL01000164.1 GCF_002902235.1 Staphylococcus ureilyticus | reverse complement strand
TCTCTCGTTTACTTCGTCAGCTTCAAACGCTTTCTTTTGTCAGTTTGCAGTTCTTCGAACTGGAAGTTAAGCTCCTTTTATGTAAAAAAAAGACCCTTTCGGGTCTTGATTGCCTGGCAACGTCCTACTCTTGCGGAACGTAAGTCAGCTACCTTCGGCGCTAAGAAGCATCCCTGACTTCAGACAAGCGCTCGCATCTTTCCTCAGTTTCACGCTTTCCTCACTCACTTACCGCTTGTAAGCTCATTTCGTCTCTCGTTTACTTCGTCAGCTTCAAACGCTTTCTTTTGTCAGTTTGCAGTTCT
>NZ_PPRL01000163.1 GCF_002902235.1 Staphylococcus ureilyticus | reverse complement strand
GTGGGACAAATGATTGGGGTGAAGTCGTAACAAGGTAGCCGTATCGGAAGGTGCGGCTGGATCACCTCCTTTCTAAGGATATATTCGGAACATCTTCTTTAGAAGATGACAAAGGAATAACATTGACATATTGTATTCAGTTTTGAATGCTCATTTGAGTATTCTTAAACGAAGGGGCCTATAGCTCAGCTGGTTAGAGCGCACGCCTGATAAGCGTGAGGTCGGTGGTTCGAGTCCACTTAGGCCCACCATTAGAGTTTAATACGAATTTCGGGGGCTTAGCTCAGATGGGAGAGCGCCTGCTTTGCACGCAGGAGGTCAGCGGTTCGATCCCGCTAGTCTCCACCATAGAAATTGTAATTGTACATTGAAAACTAGATAAGTAAGTAAAATTTATGATTTTACCAAGCAAAACCGAGTGAATAAGAGTTTTAAATAAGCTTGAATTCAAAAAGAAA
>NZ_PPRL01000162.1 GCF_002902235.1 Staphylococcus ureilyticus | reverse complement strand
GTACTACCATCACTATCTAAAGACATTAATCTATTAATTAATTTAGTGTAATCAATATTTTTAATATGTTTTATTTGTAAAGCTAATTTATACTCATTTAAAGATGCAATTGGAAAATCACCTAATTCAAATATATTGAAATAAAAACCAATACTATTTTTGTAATCTTCTGTATCTTCTTGCAATAAAAGTATCGGTTTATTTAAATGTGCAAAATCAAAAATAGTTGATGAATAGTCAGTAATCATAATGTCCGAAAGAATATATAATTCTTGTATATCTACAAATTCATTATAGAAGCAATGTATTCTCTTATCTAAATTATTATATTGGGGTCTTAATGAGCTTTCATTTGGATGCAACTTAACTATAATCTCATATTCATTTGGTAAATAACCCAATAATTGCTTTAAGTCAATACTAGTCACTTGGCTACGTTTTTGATTACGCCAAGTAGGACAATATAATATATATTTCTTTCTCGTATCTTCTTTGAATAGGTATTTTCTTTGTAATCTTCTCCATTCTTCATCTGTTTGAAATTTTAGCAAATATTCATTTTTAGGCGCCCCATATTCCAATACTTTTAATTCGTTATTATCGTGTAGTTGAAATGCAGAACTTAACAGCATACTATTTACATTTGAAGATGTAATTAGATAATCCCATTTATACATTCTTGGTTTAAACTGTGATAATTGATGATTTCTTTCTTTTTTATTGCCTAAATCACCAACCATTTTTTTAAGCGGAAAACCATGCCATGTTTGAATAAACACTTGGTCTTTATGCTTATATACTTTATCCCAAGAATTACCATTTATAAATATATATTTAGACATTCTAAATTTTTCAATATAATCTTTACTTCCAAATCTAACAGGTTTAAACCCATGGTTTCTAATTTCTATATCTACAAGTGAATTAATTGAACTTACAAAAACTTCTTTATCTTTAAAGAAATTTTTAATGCCTAATGCTATATATTTTGGATCACCACTGAAATTATTCCCATGGAATGATTCAATGAATACTTTATTTGCTTGTGGAATGATTTCATTTAGCTTTTGCTTATACAAGTTTGTTTCTTTTTGTTTATAATGCTCTTTTAACTTATTATTTAAAACCTTATTGGAAAAAATTTTATTTAAAATCGGTAAAGATTTCATTTTTTTAAATTGTTCTTTTTTCTTATTCAAGTTTTTTAATTCATTCTTTTCCCTTGATTTAAGTACAAATTTTTTTCCATATTTATTTTTAAAGAAAAATTCTTTTGACATGTTATTATTGTTAATTATATTTTTTAAATTATTAACATATTCACTACTATAATTTGAATTTAAAAATGTGGCTTTTAATTTCTGAACATCTTCTTCACGATCTGCTTTTGTATATTTACTATCTAATATAGAAGTGATTAATACACTATCTTTTCTAATATTTTTTTCTAGGAATTTAATACCATTATACTGTGAATAGACCTCTTCTAAAACATTATCGTCACCAGGATAAATAAGTGCTCTATTCCCTCTAGCTAATGTTTCTAATATTGAATAACCTAACGTTTCATATGGTGAAGATGAAATATATATATAATTAAGCGGTTCTTTTTCATTAATATGAACATTATTTTGTAAATTATAATATTTCACTAAATTTTTATACAATAATTCTGATGGACCATAACCTATAATATATAGTTGAATATCATTTCTATCTGTGTTTTTTACTATATAGTTTATTAATTTTATTACGTAGGAAATATCTTTAATATTATCTTCGAACCTTGCTTTTATTAAAAGATTTCTTTTCGTATTTATAGGCTTTCTCTTGAGATCAATATGTTCAGCATTTACATACTGGGAAAACACTGAGTTATATTTGTATTTCTTTATAAATTTTTCTTTTATAGTATCTGTACTTACTCTTATACTATCAATGTATTCTAAACCTAAATCCAGTGAGTCATCTATATATTCTAATGGGCCATGAATTTCACCAATTATTTTAATCTTTTTGTTTTTTTGTTTAACCTATTTAGCATAAATAAATAGTTCTTCTCTTGTGATAATTAGTAAATCTCCTGCTACGATTTTAATAAAATCATCAAATTTATAAAACTGAACATTATTATTATTTATACCTTCATGTATAATTAAGCGCGTTATATCGTCACTTTCAAAATCTAATATATTAAAGTAATTAACATTATTACCATTCTTCAAAAATGATTTTATTAAATTTATGTTACTTCTTGATGTGCCTCCTTTGGCAAAGATATTGTATCCCAATATATTAATATTCATTTTCTCACCTTTCGTTCCCTAATCTTTTTACTTTTAAAAATTCCCTAAATTCAATAAAAGTTATTTTCGAAATAAACTAAACTCTGCTAATTATACATTATTATTTTATTTATATCTATGTTATATTACA
>NZ_PPRL01000161.1:3952-5269 GCF_002902235.1 Staphylococcus ureilyticus | reverse complement strand
CTACTTGATAGTATAACTTTATTAATTGCAATCACCTTTGTATATAGACAAATTAAGCGCAAAGGTTTTTAAATAATCATATTTAACCCACTACCTCTGATTTGAGGGGTGTTTTTTTGTGCAATACTTATTTATTGGAACATATGTTAAAATGTATTTGAATTTCATGCAATATAATAAGGAGAATACAATTTGAGCAACTTTATCAAGTTAGAAAATGCATTTGTATTTATTGTTACATTAAGTATTTATTTTATGTTTGATTTCTCATTATGGATCTTTCTCATATTTTTATTGTTGCCTGATATAACAATGTTTGGCTATATTATAAATAAAGAAGTGGGGAGTAAAATCTATAATATCGGTCATACATATATCTTACCTATATTATTTACTTTGTGTTATTTGCTAACTAAAGAATCTTTACTGTTACAAATATCTTTGATTTGGTTAGCACACATTAGTATGGATAGAACAATTGGATATGGACTCAAATATGCTATTGGTTTCGATAAAACTACTATACAGAAAGTTTAAAGGCATTGTTTTTGATAGTTAATATCAAAGAGAAAAGCATTGTTTTAAATAAGAGGGGGTATATTTTTGAAGAAAAGAGATTTGAAAATTTTAAAGATTACTTTCTCTGGGTTAGCAGCTATTTTATTTTATATTTTTGGATTATGGATTGTTAGTGCTTTCTTTGCTTTATTGTCATTGTATTTCATGGACCAAAAGGAATGAGATAATGAGTACAATACTATTCTAACCATCAATATATGCTGCTTGGGGTTATTTTATGTGTTATTCATATATTGGTTTATGGTTGGTTTTGAACTACATAAACTACAAGGAGAAGTTTATGCTTGCCATTGATAAAAGCTTTATTATTAGAACTCTAAAAATACTTCTGTTTAGCCTGAGTATAATGATCTTAACGATTGCAATTACATATAGTATCAATATAAACGTGAAAGCAATGATTAAAGGTATAGATAACGATATATCTCGTTCTGTTAAACAATCTTCAGGACTAGGTGCAATTATTATATATATCGTAAATAATGGTTTTATAGTTCCACTACAAATGTTCCTGCTTTCACTAATACCTATTCAATTTTTATATTTCTTTAATTTGATATATAGTTCTGTATTGCCAGGTATTGTGATTGGTATTTTATTAAAAATTGATTTTTATAAAGCTATAGCCAATATCATATCTGTATTTCCTCATACTACACTAGAAATTTTAGGTTTCTGTATATTTGCAAGTGTATTGTTTCAACTAAATAAATCAATTCGAAGTAAAATCAGAGAGCT
>NZ_PPRL01000161.1:0-3930 GCF_002902235.1 Staphylococcus ureilyticus | reverse complement strand
GAGCTATTTAAAAAGATTGGTGAAAGAACATCAATAATAAAATCACTTTATAATACAGTTAAAATCTATATATTTGTAGTGATACCAGTAATAGTATTAGCAGCAATTTGTGAAGAATATTTAAGAAAAATTTTATATTCTCTTCTTTCAGTTATATAAATAACTCACCATTAGCAGAAATATTGATAAGGGGTTGTATCTAAAAATTCGTAGAGTTTGAGAGTTAATAAATTTTGTATATAAAAGCAATAGAGCAGAGATACATGAAATTAATTAGCAATATCTTAGAAGCAACAAAATAGAAGATAATGTTCACTTAAAAAATAAAGTAATATTCATACTAAATGTGTGATTATTTTATGGGAGATAAGGTATCTATATAGTAAAGGGGAATGCTGTATGGACATAATTGGAAAAATATTAACATTTGCAATGAATACATTTTCTAACTTTGCAGGTAGTGGCTCCTTGATTGAGGATATTAAAAAAAGATTTAAAGAAAATTCAAAAAAAGAAAATTAGCTATTTCCACCCGTCAGTATAATTTCTGATGGGTGTTTTCGTATTATATTTAAAAAGCACAAAAAATAACATTTTGAAAGAGTGATTATTATGATTGAAAAGTTGAAATCTGTAGGTGAAGCACCGATTGAACTTCTTTTGCTGGCAGACCCATCAAAAAATTTAATTTTAAATTATTTAAAAAAAAGGAGAATGCTTTGTATATAAAGAAAATAATGAAGTTTTAGGGTGCTATGTATTACAAAAAATTAATCAAGATAAAATTGAATTAGTTAACATAGCAGTACTAGAATCTAAACAGAAAATGGGAATTGGTAAAAAGTTGTTAACAAATGCTTTTGAATATGCCAAGAAGAATGGTTACAAAAATATCGAGGTTGGAACAGGTAATTCTAGTATTGGGCAAATTATATTTTATCAAAAAATGGGTTTTAGAATGCGTAATATAGATGTAGGGTTTTATGATAGAAATTATAATGAAAAAATTTATGAAAATGGAATATTGTGTAGAGATATGATTCGTTTTATAAAGGAATTATAATGTGACTTTTAGGAAGAGATCATAACTTTACAATTGAAATACAGACTATTTTCACACAATATAAATTTAATCTAGGGTATCTTAGTATGAAATCATATTTAAAACAATATTTATGAGGACTTTTACATGAAATTTCTTAGAAAGGTGTTTGCAACTATCGCATCATTTATTGTAGATGTTATTGGAGGTAGCTATTTAGCAGATATCACTTTTTTGAATAAGATTTATTACAAGAAAGATAATAAAACTAAGAAGAAGGACTGCATTTACGATGACAATTTGGTTTTCAATATTGGGAATGTGGTTTTGCATCGGAATTGCATTTTTAGCCATTTATTTAAATAAGAAAAATAATAAAAATTAATGAGTAACAGAACACATAAGTTTGAAAAATGAAAGGCTGTATTTATTTGGTTTTTATATACATAATTTTATCAGCTATTTTACTTTATTATGCAATTAAATACGGTATTAGAGATGGTTTAATTGATCATGATGCTAATAAAGAAAAACTTATCTATTTAAATAAAAGTGCAAATTTAGTTGAAGAAATTGGATATTTATATAGTACGATGGCTCAAGAAGACGAATCTAAAGCTAAGAGCATATATGATAGGTCACTAGATGTATTATTGTCTGAAGTGGAACCTAATGAAAAGTACAATACTATGATTGAACTAAAAAAACAGATAATCAATTTGAAAGATGGATAAATTATTATTAGGAGATGAATAAAATGGATATACTAAAAATTATATTTTTAATTTTAGTTGTGATTTCACTCGTGATTTTTATTGGTTATTCTATTTTTACTTTTTATTATATTTTAAGTAAAAAGAAAAAGGAAATGTCTGATAATGAATATCAAGAAAAACTTAAAAAGGTAGGAATAACAAATGTTATAATTCTTATTGTGGTGGTTCTAGTTACTATTGTTTACACTTTGATTCCTTGATTAATAATAAAAAGGTATAAATATATTTATTTAATAAAGTTTGATATAAAACATACGTAATATTAAGGAAAAAAGGCATAACTTTGATAATAAAGGCAAGGATATGCATAATAAATCATATTAAATTGCTTATAAAAGCTATTTAACAGTGTTTTAAGTTTTTTAAGTGAACTTTCTATAATTTCATTATTGTTGAAGTTTGTATAGTGATGATTTAGATTAATCGTCATCATCTAATAAATTTGTAACATTTACAATGATTTCTCTTGTATCAACATTAAACGATACATCATTTCCATAACTTAGTGATTTAACTTTTATAGCATCATTTTCCAATTTTAAATATAGGGTAACGTGTTGATAGTTTTCTAAAATAACTAGTGTATCTTCGTCTCTGACTATATTATATGATCCTTTGCCATTAATTGTAACTGTCCAATTATTGAATTCTATGATACCCATCTCCTTTTATATATTATTCATCTTTTTCTAATCCTAAAATAACCATTAACACCACTGAAATGAGCATGAATGGTACAAAAATAGATGTTATTAAAAATCCGACAATCACGATTAGGTAAAATTCATCAATTTTATATTTGCCAAATTGCATCATATCACTTCTCATAAAGTTATATTACATCTTGTTATAATCATCTATCGTAACGCCATCTTTTTCTATTTTTTTCGTACTAGCCCGTATTAATAAAATTGCATTACCCATAAAGAGTACTGCTAATATTAATGAAGTGGTAAATCCACTAATATTTGTATAATTAAAAATTATGAGTGTTATCATTAAAATGATATTAATTGTATGGTGTATAGCCATTCTCTTATTCACTTTCTTCACCCCTCAGGTATTGATTCTCTATTTTTAAAATTTGGATTCAAAAATTTGTAATGAACTACCCAGCATTATTGTATTTTGACTCGAAATCCATGAGTGCAATAGTATAATTTTTCCACCATGAATCTTTTTGATAATATTCTAAAAGTACTTTTAATTCCATAATACTATATGTAACTGTGCAATCTGCAAATATTAAAGGATAAGATAGTGTATGTCCTTCATACCAAAAACCCATATCATCAATTAATCTATTCAAATTATGTCAACTCCTAGAATACTTTGGGGGTGTTGCTATTTATTCGTATAACTTTGATGTATTTAAGTATCATATTGCTTAAATCATATATATGATTTAAAAATTTTTATTTTTTTGATGGATACAACATATGCTTTATAAAAAGTATGTTAGCATTGAAATAATATTATAACAAAAAGGGGTAATTATATGTGGAATAATATTGAGATAATTGTTTCATTTATTATATTTGTAGGTGCGCTTATATTTGCTGTTTATTCATTTTACAATAATTCTATTACAGTTGGCGTTGGTGCTTTAATTGTGACTACAGTAAATATCTATTACATGATTAAGGCATTAAGAGCTAAAAGAGAAGATAATTACTAAGTGCAGATAGTGTATTAAAGAAATATAGAGACATTTGGATAATTCAGCACATTATTAATAAATTAACTCAAGATATAGATTTATGTAAATACGGGTGAAATATTTTTCTAAAAGTATTAGTTCAACAGGAGTGAGAAATTTGAGGAATAATATGGATATGGGTTTTATGATTGCTAATTTTATGAATATAATTTTAGTATTATTATTTGCTTTTGGTACATTCAATCATCTTAATGTTTTTCTTACCGTGATTTTTGCAATAATAACTGTTTTAAATGCAGGCTTTTTGCTTTATAAAAGTATTGAAATTTCAAAGAAAAGTAACCGTTAAAAGGCTTAACTAAAGTGTTTTCTACCTTTATAGTCCACTCACAGAAATTTAAAAAACATAAATACTAATCTTAAGTATTTTAAAATGAATGTTCATATTGCAT
>NZ_PPRL01000160.1:11403-12420 GCF_002902235.1 Staphylococcus ureilyticus | reverse complement strand
ATCTTATATACAGTTTAAAATTAAATTATGAATTATGCAATTAGTTGTTTGATTTTATTTTGCATATCTTTCAAAATTATGGCAGAATTTTCAAACTTTTCACTTTCTTCACTATTTAATTGCGTTTCATATACTTTAACTGCACCATTTCTATTAATTAATGTAGGCACTCCAATATAAACATCTTCTTGTTTATATTCGCCTTCTAAATAACTAGAAACTGGCAAGACTACATTTTGATTTTTTAAAATTGCTTGTGTAATACGTACCAATCCCATTGCTATGCCATAATAAGTTGCCCCTTTTGATTGGATAATCTCATAAGCAGCATCTCTTGTGTTGGTAAATATTTCATCTATTCTATGTTGTTTATCAGGGTTATCATTTAATAAATTGTATAATGGTTGACCAGCAATATTAGCTTGTGACCATATCGCTAATTCAGAATCTCCATGTTCACCAATAATTTGTGCATCCACACTCCAAGGGGACACACCAAATTCTTGTGCTAGTTCAAATTTAAATCGTGCGGTATCTAGTATTGTACCTGATCCAATCACTTGAGCTTTCGGTAATCCTGAAACTTTTTGTGTTACATAGGATAATACATCCACTGGATTTGTTGCTATAAGGAAAATGCCATTAAAGCCTGTGCTCATAATTTTAGTGACAATATCTTTAAATATTTTTGTATTTTTTTCTACTAAATCTAATCTCGTTTCGCCTGGTTTTTGTGCAGCTCCTGCAGTAATGACAATTAAGTCAGCATTACTACAATCTTCATAACTACCAGCTTTTACTTTTACTGGTGAATCACCGTATGGAGCACTATGATTTAAATCTGCAACATCACCTTTAACTTTTGCTTCATCTAAATCAATTATTACTAATTCATCAGCTAAACCTTGTGCAACTACTGCAAAAGCATAACTTGATCCAACTGCTCCATCACCTATTAAAACTACTTTATTCCCTTTTTCAATTTTCATGCTAAGTCGCTCCTTTTAATTCAAAGTA
>NZ_PPRL01000160.1:0-11393 GCF_002902235.1 Staphylococcus ureilyticus | reverse complement strand
AAAAATCAATGTTTATTGTGATTTTTTTCACATTATTTTTATAAATAAAAGAGTGTCAATAAAATCAACGACAGATTAAATTTATTCACTCTTTTTATCAATGATTGTTAAGTCATAATTGTATCAATTAGATGGTTGTTAACACTTATTAAGCATTTCATAAAATGATACTCAAGATCCGATACCATTATTTATTATATAAATTATGAAAGTTCATTTTCATCATGTACAATAAAACCAATATTACTAGCGCTATTATTAAGAAATGCTAGAACATAGCGCATTACGTCATCTCTTTCAGGTTCATTATGTATTTCATGATTCAACCCAGGCCAAGCTTTAAAATATAACTCTTCTGTAGTAATTTTTTCTTTAATTAAACTCATAGTAGAAATATCAGACACTTTATCTTCTAGTCCATACATTAATAATAAAGGAAGTGGTTTAATATCTTTTAAATGTGTAACAGTTTCTTTCATGATTTCAATGATTTGTTTATACCAATGATACGTAACTTTCTGAAGCATGAGTTGGTCCGCTTTTACCTCTTCAATAACCTCCTCATTACGTGTTAAATCTTCAATTGTAATACCTATTTTAAATCTTGTATCTTTAGTTAATTTTCCTACATTCGACACAATTTTATCTTTTCTAGTTTTTTTATTTTTCTTGAATTCTAATAATGGAGAAATCAACATTAGCCCCTCAATAGGCACTTCCACTTTTTCAAGTAAATTTAAAATGATAAGCCCACCAAGGCCAACACCTAAAAAATAAGTCGGAAGTTTATACTCATTAGCTATTCTAATCCATTCAAGCACATGTTCATGGTATACTTCGAAGTTTGCTATTTGTCCTTTATTAGCACGTGTAGTTTGACCTTGTCCAGGCAAATCACCCATGATTACATGGTAGCCATTTCTACGAAGCATTGTTATAACATATGCATATCTACCTGTATGTTCGAGCATGTTATGGGCGATTACAATGACACCCTTTGCCTCGTTTTCTGTTTCCCATTTCCACATATTCCATACTTCCCCTTCTACAATAATTTCAATAACTACATTGTATCAAAATATGATGTACTTTTTCCATTTTTAACGCATAAATCATACTGTTATGTGTTCCTATAACTTTATGATTATAACTCATAGCTAAAGCGTGAGACAATGTTATCGTGTAGTATATAATATTTAGTGTAATAAATTTTATTGTAAACGATTTCATTACTATTAGATTCATGCTACACTATTATTGAAAGAACAGCTATAAGCAGAATGGGAGGAATTAATATGCCAATTGTGAAAAATTTTTTTATAGGATTATCTAACAATCCATTTTTAAATAAAGCAGCTAAGGAAATTGGTCCTATGTTCGGTGCCAAGAAAGTAGTTGCAGGGAACACTATTCCAGAATTAGTGGACACAATTGAACGTTTAAATAACAAAGGGATTACTGTCACAGTAGATTGTCTTGGTGAATTTGTTTTAAATGAAGGTGAGGCAATACAAGCAAAAGACCAAATATTAGAAGTGATGTATGCTATCAACAATCATAATTTAGATGGTCATATGTCTATCAAAATCAGCCAATTAGGTTCTGAGTTTGACATTGATCTTGCTTATCGTAATTTACGTGAAATATTACTTAAAGCTAACGATTTTGGTAATATGCATATTAATATAGACACTGAAAAATATGATAGCTTATTTGATATTACACAAGTTTTAGACCGATTAAAAGGCGAATTTAAAAATGTAGGAACTGTTATACAAGGATATTTATATAAAGCAGATGCACTAGTCGATAAATACCCAGAATTACGATTACGTATGGTCAAAGGTGCATATAAAGAAAATGAAAACATCGCCTATCAAACTAAAGAAGAAATTGACGATAATTACATACGCTTAATTAAAAAGCGACTGTTAAATGCGAAAAATGTCACTTCTATTGCTACACATGATGATGCTATCATCACACATATTAAACAGTTTATTAAAGACAATAATATTGAAAAAGATAAATATGAATTTCAGATGTTGTATGGTTTCCGCTCAGAATTGGCAGAATCACTAGCGCGCGAAGGCAATCATTTCTGTATCTATGTTCCATACGGTGATGATTGGTTTAGTTACTTTATGAGAAGATTAGCAGAACGACCTCAAAATTTAAATCTAATGTTTTTAGAAATTATGAAACCCGAAGTGTTGAAAAAAATGGGAGTAGTCGTTGGAGCTCTGTCAACTATTGGAGCTTTAAGTGCATGGCTATACAAAAAATTTAAAAAATAAAAATTTTATGATTAAAGTGTATGTAATTTAAACCTTTTCAAAACATTGTTAGAATAATCAAATGTAATATCATATTTATGAATAAGTGAATGATTACGGATTATGCAAACTATATTTATAGTCCAAGTATGACGAGCAAAAACAAAAATTTAAAACTAGAAGGGACTGGGACATAAATCCCCTTTCTCAAAATAATTTTGTTTGAATCATATAGTTCTTGGACAAATATGACGTATTTTAGCAAGTCTCTCGAGGGATAGGACTAGCTGAAGACTACAGGCTAAAGCTGTCCCCAAAGAAAGCGAGCCAACAATATGAAGTATTGAATAAAAAGACGCACTCAGATGAATTGAATTAAATCATCTGAGTGCTATTTTTTGGGATTTATATGCCTGACTCTTGTTTTGAGCAGAGGAAATGATATCTAGAGTTCTGACCTAATTTTTATTTTTAAATAACATTACTCATTATTACTTGAATCATTAAATTTTTTTCAATAAATTTGCCATTTCTATAGCACTTACTGCTGCTTCAGACCCTTTGTTTCCTGCTTTTGTACCTGCACGTTCTACAGCTTGTTCAATATTTTCAGTTGTTAAAATTCCAAAGATAACTGGTGTATCTGAAATATCATTCGCTTTTGAAACACCTTTCGCTACTTCATTACATACATAATCATAATGTGACGTTGAACCTCTAATCACACAACCTAAAGTAATTACTGCATCGTAATCACTTTTTTGAGCTAATTTTTTAGCTACTAATGGGATTTCAAAAGCCCCAGGCACATATGCAACATCAATATTTTCTGCAGGCACTTCGTGTCTAACTAAAGTGTCTTTAGCACCATCTAGCAAACGATTCGTAATGAAATCGTTGAATCTACTTACGACAATCGCTACCTTTAAATCTGATCCTATTAATTTACCTTCAAAATTCATGTTTATTCCTCCTATATTAAATGACCCATTTTCTCTTTTTTTGTTTTCATATAAGCTTGGTTATATTGGTTAGATGGTATTACCAATTCAATTCTTTTGGCAATATCAATGCCGTAATTCTCCAAACTTCCAAATTTTTTAGGATTATTACTTAATAAATTCACACGTTTGATACCTAGATATTTTAAAATTTCAGCAGCATATTGGTATTCTCTTAAATCTTCATCAAAACCGAGTGCAATATTTGCTGTAACCGTATCATATCCTTGTTCTATCAATTCATATGCTCTTAATTTATTAATTAAACCGATTCCTCTACCTTCTTGAGGTAAATAAAGGATAACGCCTCCATTTTTATCAATGTATTTCATAGATGCAGCAAGCTGTTCACCACAATCACATCTTTGACTATGAAAAATATCTCCAGTCAAACAAGCAGAATGTATACGTACATTCTCTGTTTCGTTAATATTACCACTTGTGATTGCTACAATTTCTTCACCATTATTTGTTGTAAAACCATACATGTCGAAATTACCATATTCAGTAGGCAACTTTATTTTAGCTTTTGCTGCAACAGACGAAACAGATTGCTTTCTATATTTTTCCAAATCTTCGATAGATATCATTACCAAATTGTGCTTATTTTTAAATGCTTCTAAATCATCACCTTTTGCCATTGAACCATCGTCATTCATAATTTCACAAATCAGCGCTGCTGGTTTTGCGCCAGTTAATTTAGCTAAATCTACAGAGGCTTCAGTATGACCACGTCTAGCCAATACACCATTCTCTTGAGCAACTAATGGAAATAAATGGCCTGGTTTATTAAAATCTTCGGCTGTTGTACTATTATCGATTAATGCTTTTGCAGTAAGCATTCTTTCATCAGCACTGATACCAGTTGTAGTGTTAATATGATCAATACTAACTGTAAATTGAGTGCCATAAACATCTGAATTATGATTAACCATTGAATGAAGTTCTAAATCTTCGGCTATTTTTTTACTAATCGGTGCACAAATTAATCCTCTTCCATATTTAGCCATAAAATTAACAGTATTATCATACATCCATTCAGTAACTGCTACTAAATCTCCTTCATTTTCTCTATTTTCATCGTCTACTACAATGATACTTTTACCTTTTTTTAGTGATTCAAGTGCTAAATCTATACTGTCCAATTGCATTTTACCCCTCCTAGAATCCAAAAGCGCTTAGTTTTTCTAAACTTAAACCTTTTTCACTTTTACCAACTATTTTTTCTACATATTTAAACAACATGTCTGTTTCAATATGTACTGGGTCACCAACACGTTTTTGATTTAAAATAGTTGATCTTCTTGTTTCTGGTATAAGATGAATATCAAATTCTGTATCTCGTAATTGAAATACTGTCAAACTAACGCCATCTACGGTGATTGAACCTTGTTGTACCATTTGATCGATCACAGAAGTAGATGGTTTGATAGTTACAATTTTAGAATTATCTGAGTTTTGTATTCTAGTAATTCTAGCTACTTCATCAGTGTGGCCAAGTACAAAATGACCTCCAAACCTTCCTGAACCGCTCATTGCTCGCTCTAAATTCACTTCAGCGGATTGATTTAATTGATTCAAATAGGTTTTATTCTCAGTACCTTTGATTACTTGGACTGAAAATGACCGTTCATCAAATTGTATAACAGTTAAACATACACCGTTTACACTAATAGAATCACCAATATGCATGTCAGATAAAATTGTTCTACAATCAATTGTTAAATTAACAACCGCTTGTTGTGTTGTAACTTTTTTTATAGTTCCTATTTCTTCGACAATACCAGTAAACATAATTATTCACTTCTTTCGCAATTCTAATTTAATATTTTGCTCAAGCATTTTGGAATTTACAATTTCAAATTGAGGAACGTCTGATAAATTAAAGACATTTTCTGTTTTGAAAAATTGATTGTCACCAGAACCACCTATTATTTTCGGGGCGTAATATAAGATGAGTTCATTTGTAAAGTTAGATTGGAGAAATTCTGAAGTAATCGTGGGACCTGCTTCAACCAAAACACGTCCAATCCCGTTTTGATATAACTGCTTTAAAATATTTTCAATCGTACAATTTGAACAATACATTATTTCTATATTTTTATCTTGATTTTTTAAATTTTTATTTTCTGTGAAAATCCATATTGGCGTCGTCGGTTGTTGAAAAATGTCTAAAGTAAAATCGACTTGTCCAGATTTTGAAAGTATCACACGTATAGGTTGTTTACCTTGTTCAATCCTAGTAGTATATTGTGGATTATCTGCGTTTAACGTACCAGTCCCGGTGATTACTGCATCATGTTTATGTCTGAGCATAAATACATCTTGTTTAACAGTTTTGTTGGTAATCCATTTACTTTCACCACTATCAGTAGCTTGTTTACCATCTAAACTGCAAGATACTTTTACAGTAACTTCAGGAACGCCTTGTCGATTAGTAATAAAAAAGTCTTTGTATAATGCTTCAGCATCTGGCTTATGATGAAACTCGACTTTCACTCCAGCATTTTGTAAAATTTCATCACCTTTAGACGATAAGGTTGTGTCTTTAACAGCATAAACAACTTTTGAAATACCAAATTCAATAATTTTGTTTACGCATGGTGGCGTTGAACCATAATGTGAACAAGGTTCTAAAGATATATAAATTGTCGCTCCATTTGCTGCTGCTTTTGCCATATCTAAAGCTTGTACTTCGGCATGTTTGTCACCTTTTCGTAAATGTGCACCAATACCGACGATTCTACCTTGATTTACCACAACTGCACCCACAGGAGGATTTACACCAGTTTGGCCATCTACCATCTGCGCCAATTGAATTGCATAATTTAAATATTGACTCATATAATCACCTCTTAATAATAAAAAAACACCTGAAACTCATTTCAGGTGTGGGATGTATTTAGATATAACATAATTTACTTAAATTTGGATACACTTCTCCAATTTTTAGAAAAATGTACGTTAAATAAACACTTGTATAAGTGCCTTTTTGTTATACTTCATTCTTTCTCCCATCCAGACTTTACTGTCGGCTCTAGAATTTCACTAGATCAGCCACATTTGCCAAAACAAATGCAGGTCGCAGGCTTAATTTACTGCCGGTTGGGAATTTCACCCTGCCCCGAAAGAATATTTATGAAATTGTAATTGATGATTGAGTCAAAGTAACTTTTGAAAGCTACATCGTTATCGTACTATATATTTCGACAAAAAACAATTCATATTATCTAAGTCGGCTTTATATCAGTAACAACTTGCTTATATTATTGACTTTACAATGCTTATAAGTTGGTTTACAAATCCATTCATCAAAAATTTACATCTTAAAATATTTTCATAAATGATTAAATGCTATACTTATTTAATATTTTTATAATTCAAACTAAAAACGAACGAACATCTAGCAAAAATTACTCTTTTGCTTTCCTCAAAATGAAACCGGATTTAAATTCATTCGGAAACATAATTCATATTTAACTGATTCATCTAAATTGGATAAACATTCGTTTGTATACTACACTACAAAATCAATCATGCTTAGCATTCAACAAATTCTCTACCACACTTACAGCTTGATTTACTATCATCATAACGCCGTTACGTGATTGATTAATTCCATTTGTAACTTGACCTAAAGCAAACATGTTTTTTAAGGTACCATAACGTGGACTTATAATTTGATTTGTTTCTGGAATGATTTGAATACCACCTAGTGGGTGTGCTTGGACTACTTGCCTATTTTCCAGATTGAGAATCAGTTGATCATCTTGGTCTAATTCTGATAAATGTGATTTTGAACCAGTAGCATTAATGACAATATCAAATTTATCAATTGCTTTAAAATCATCCTCATATTTAAAACAAAATTGATGCCCGTCATATTTAACGTCTTCCAACCCTTTTTTGATTTCAATTTGCCCTTTTTCGATATGATCGATAATTAATTTTGCGGTACGAGGAGGCATTGGGTTCGAATTTTCTTTTAATATAGATTGGTATTTTTCTAAAAATATCTTCTGATCCTCTCTACTAAAACTGTTCCAAATCCAATTTAAATTTTCTTTTGTTAATTCTAAGATACTTTGAAATTTCCCTAGCACTTCGGCATGCTGTAAATCATAGGTTAAATCCAAAATCGGGTCGCCTTGCCTTCTGTGTACTAATGCTTCTATTGGAATATCATAATATTCACAGTCCTTTTTAAATAATGCCAATGCCTCGTCCAAAGGTACGTTTCCAAAATATTCTTTTTTGATTTCATTAAATTTTTCTGGAGTAAGATATTTAAATTGAATTTCTGGCATATTTCCCCTAACACTGGGTAAATGACCTTTTCGACTCGTCACTGTAATAGGTAAATTAGGATGATGTGCCGTTACAAATCGAATGACATCTAAACTTGCTAAGCCAGTACCAATAATGGCAATTCTATCAGTACTATCAACTTCATTTAATGTGTCATAAGTAGGATAAGGTGTTTTTATGTAACCTGGTGTTCCTTTTAATTGATATGGGTCATGATAGGACATCGTGCCGATTGTTAAAAATACAATATCATAACGTCGGCGTTTCTCTATATTTTCAGATGTGCAGACAACATATTCAACCTGCGTATCCCCAATATTAGATTCTATATACACTTCTAATACTGCTTCTTTAATCATATGAATATTACTATATTGATTATGATAAGTTTCCAAATAATCTTTCATATAGTGTCCAAAAATAAATCTGGGTAGATACTCTGGATTAGAAAATTTAAATATAGATTGATGTTGATACCATTCGTAAAATTCTCGCTCATTATTCAAATTTAAAGACATTTGTTTTGCAGGTAAATTGATTAATAATTGGTCGCTGTCATTTTGAAAAGGCACACCTTGACCCATGTTTTTAGGGTTATCATAAACATCTACTTCCATTTGTTCGAATTCATTATATTTAACTAATTCTTTTAACAAACTAACACCTGCGGTACCCATACCAATGATAGCTATACGCATTTCACTCATCCTTACTTTAATTAATTTATACTTAGTATATCAAGTATTTAATTGATATTACATATTAATGGATTATGCCACCATTATACAAAATTAATATATATGTTAATATAAAAATGTTGTATCAAAAAAGATTTCTAAAACATATAAGGAGTTAAAACATGAAATTTTTTAAAAGAATAATTTATTTATTGATTGTTAGTTCAATTTTATTAGCAAGTTGTGACTTACCTGGTTTAGGCGGCGGTCAATCTAAAAACTCAGTTAAAATTTCTGCTTTAGCTACGAGTGAATCTCAAATCATGGCTTATATGCTTAAAGATTTAATAGAACATGATACAAAAGGAAAGATTACTGGATCGATTATTAACAACTTAGGTTCAGCTACTATACAGCATAATGCATTACTTCGCGGAGATGCCGACATATCAAGTACACGCTACACTGGTACTGATTTGGTTGGAGCTTTAGAACAACAACCTATTACAAATACTCAAAAAGCAATGTCAGTAACTCAAAAATTATTCAATCAAAAATTTGATCAAACGTTTTTCGACTCTTATGGATTTGAAAATACGTTTGCTTTTATGGTTACTAAAGAAACCGCAAAAAAATATGATTTACATACCGTTTCAGATTTAAAAAAAGTAAAAGATAAAGTAAGAGTTGGTACAGATACGACATGGATCAAGAGAGGTGGCGATGGTTATGCACCATTCCGTGCACATTATGGTTTTGGTTTCAATGATTTAAAACCTATGCAAATTGGACTAGTTTACGACGCGCTAAAAAATAATAAACTCGATGTTGCACTTGGTTATACAACAGATGGAAGAATTGCAGCGTACGATTTAGTTGTACTTAAGGATGATAAAAATTTTTTCCCGCCATATGATGCTAGCGCGGTCGCTCCAAATGAATTATTACAAAAGCATCCACAAATTAAAAAATCTATTAATAAATTAGATGATAAAATTAGTACTGAACAAATGCAAAAGTTAAACTATGAAGCAGATGGTGAAGGTAAAGAACCAGCAATTGTAGCCAAAAGATTTTTAGAAAAACACAATTATTTCGAAGATGAAAATTAAATTTCAAGTGTAATTCTATATTTAATGTTATGTGATATTAATCGATAAGTGTTACTATAGCTACATAGTAAGGAAGTGATTTAATGAAATTCATTATAAAAGTGATAATATCAACGATTATGCTTTTTATATTATTTGGACAGAAAAATAAAGCTAAATAATATTTACTACTTTAACATCTCTCGTTCATCTTGATAATTAATTCACAGTTTACGAAATTCGATTACCTATGTTTATAAAATATAAATTACTAACTAATGTAAATATCAAAAATCAATCATTTATGTATTCAAAAAGGACTAATCCATTTTTCCTACGGATTAGTCCTTCTTTAGTTCGTATAACAAACTCAATCATTTTCATTTGTTATAATTAATTATATTTAAAATCATAGATTATTCTTTTTTATGTTTATTATCATCTTTATATACAAAATATTTATAGTATTTGCCTTCTGTTTTCATATCTTTATAAAAATTTGACATTAGGCTTGCGTTACTTTCAGCCCATTTAATATCTGTAGCATATTGATGTTCACCAGGGTTTTTAGGATTCCAGCGCATGCTATACAATGTGTTTTGATCTTTATTTGATAAAAAGTGTTCATGTATAAAATTAGCACCACCAGTAATTGCTTTTTCTGGTGTATCCCAACCGTGTTTTTTAGCATATTCAGCACCAGTTTTCACTGGATCTTCATCAAGTGCACCGACCCCAAAAAAGTTATAATATTTCTTGCCATCAATTTCAACACCACTCGATAATTCACTTTTAGTTGATCCTGTTTCAAGCAATGCATGTGATATTAAGTATACTTCATTTACATGTTTTTCTTTTGCTGCTTTTATGAAATCGTCTGAATGTTCTAATAGTACTGGATTATCGATTAACATTCTTTTTATTCTATTTTCATCAATTCCTTGATATTTATCTAATTCTAAAAATTGATATTTTTGAGTTTCACTTTCAATAAATTTATTACTATCCATTGCTGCTTTAATCTCAGTTGAAGACGCATCTCTCCATGAATCATTATTTTTATTTGAAATTTGTTGGCTAGTATAATTATCGATTTGTTTTTTTGATGCTTTATCTAAAGTAATATTGAGCTGTTCTACTTTTTCTTGTTGGTTAACCTTTTTAAAAAAGATTTGATCTGAAATCATTGAAAATACAACGACAACAGCTATCACTAACACTACCAATAAGCCAATAATTGATAGTATTGAGCCTTTCTTATGCTTCGTCATGTCCACACCTCATAGGTAATAATAAGAATATTAAGTCCTCTCTTTATAAAAATATACTTTAAGAGACTATCTAAATTTAAATTCTAACACTAAATAGTTGAACGTACAATTTAATATGTTTGTTGTTACATATTCATAAAAAAAGTAATGAAATTTTAATTTCATTACTCTTGACTTTTATTATATTCCATCATAACAAAGCTTACTGCTTGGGATCTGTTTTTATAATAATAACGATTTAAATCAATTGTTCCTTCAATTTCACCATCACGGTACATCATTTCTTTTGTTAGATTATTTATCATAACAAAGTCTGATTTATCTTTAATCATATCTAAATCATCATGTCTCGCAAAAAAATGTTCTAAATTTAAATGTGCGTAATCCATATAAACCTCCTGATTTGTTGTCCGAAGATAATACTAAAACTCTAAAGTGTTATATCTTTAAGTTGAATACGCGTTGATGTTATAAAACTTAAATTTTATCTATCTTATTAACTCTATTTAACACCTATTATCATTATTTAGCAAATGAAAATTACTAAATTTTAAAATAAAATGATTGCATCCGGAAATAAAAGTTATATATATAACATTGGAGTTACAGCATGTCCTTCGAACAAATATATTTTCAATTCAAATTTATTATTTTTGTGTTATTAAAAAAATACCATATTAAGTATAATCGAGAAGAATATACTCAATTACTCACTATCAAAATGTGGGAACTAACACAGAAGTATTCTCCCCATCAATCTGTCTCATTA
>NZ_PPRL01000159.1 GCF_002902235.1 Staphylococcus ureilyticus | reverse complement strand
ATATTTTATAATATATACAGTTATACATAAGCGAAAAATTAAGAACATTTTGTTACAAAAGGTAATAATACTTTATAATTTATTTGTTATCGTTCATAATATTAATATTATGAATTTTAATAAGTAGTCTAGGAATTTAAGAGTATGAGGATTAACAATGGAGTATGTATAATAATTGTTTTTACTTAAAAGGAGATAAATAATGAAGACGTTTTTGAAAATACTAGGACTATTAATTATTTCGTTAATTTTGGCTGTAATTTTTTTCTTTGGTTTAAGAACTTATCAAGGTCACAAAAATTTAGAGTTAGTTGATAACTATTTAGATGAAACTCATCTAACTGATAAAATCCAGACAGAGAAAACATTATATAGTGCTAAAAAAGGTTTGTATTATAAAGAAATTAAATTTAAAGATGATTCAAATCATACTTATGTCGTTCAACCGATTAGTACATATAAAGGTATATTGGTGCAAGGTTTTGATCCAGAAACTAAGAAAAATGTCAAAGGCGCAAAACATAATGCTTTTAAAGAAAAATATCAACCTAAAGATTAAAAGTTATTTTTAATGATGTTATTATTTTATAGATTAAAGCAAAACAAGATAAAGTTGGCTGGTACCGTATTTATTTATGGCATCAGCCATTTTTTATTGAATGCTTTTATCGTATAGATTACTTTAGTAAAAATTAAAAAACATAAGCATTTTGAGCACTATTCCAAGTGAAATGTATATAAAAA
>NZ_PPRL01000158.1 GCF_002902235.1 Staphylococcus ureilyticus | reverse complement strand
TCTCTCGTTTACTTCGTCAGCTTCAAACGCTTTCTTTTGTCAGTTTGCAGTTCTTCGAACTGGAAGTTAAGCTCCTTTTATGTAAAAAAAAGACCCTTCCGGGTCTTGATTGCCTGGCAACGTCCTACTCTTGCGGAACGTAAGTCAGCTACCTTCGGCGCTAAGAAGCATTTCTGACTTCAGGCAAGCGTTCGCATCTTTCCTCAGTTTCACGCTTTCCTCACTCACTTACCGCTTGTAAGCTCGTTTCGTCTTTCGTTTACTTCGTCAGCTTCAAACGCTTTCTTTTGTCAGTTTGCAGTTCTTCGAACTGGAAGTTAAGCTCCTTTTACGTAAAAAAAAGACCCTTTCGGGTCTTGATTGCCTGGCAACGTCCTACTCTTGCGGAACGTAAGTCCGACTACCATCGGCGCTAAGGAGCTTAACTTCTGT
>NZ_PPRL01000157.1:1864-3616 GCF_002902235.1 Staphylococcus ureilyticus | reverse complement strand
GTTATAGAGGGATTGCTTGAGCAGTAAAAACACAGTATTCAAATATGGAGTCTGAAAAAGACAAATTCTATATTCCTGATAATGTATATATTATAGGAACTATGAATGATATCGATCGTTCTGTAGATACTTTTGATTTTGCGATGAGACGTAGATTTAGATTTATTGAAATTAAGGCAAATGAAAATTTAGAAATGTTAGAGTCACTCGGAGATAAAAAAGAAGAAGCTGTTAATAGAATGATTAGTCTTAACGATACAATATCTCAAATAGATGAATTGGATAGAAATTATCATATAGGGGCTGCTTATTTCTTAAAATTAAAAGATATAAGTTTTGAAGAACTATGGGAGGATTTTTTAGAACCGCTTTTATCTGATTATATTAGAGGCATGTTTAATGAAGAAGAGATTATGGAATCATTTAAATCGTCTTATGATCATCCACAAATAAGTTCAGAATTAGGTTCAGAAGATGAAATTGGTTAAAATTAAGGATAATTCTACTGAATCTTCCAATGAGTTTAGCGAGATTCCCAATATAATTTCTTCAATATTAGATAAAAGTATATCAGAACTTGATGAGACGGGCATATTTGTGTTTCCTAATAGTTTAAAAGATCAAGAAGGTATAACAGCAGATCAATTTATTCTTAATAAAGTTGGAAAAGAATATCGTACTAGTAATATTATGGGGTTTCTAGGCTATAATGAAGAAAATTTAATCATTGAATCGCGTTTTTCGAAAGGACAACAAGATTATTTTTTTCAATATTTAATAGAAAATGTTTTGAAAATACCTTATGTTATTGATCTAAATACGATAATCGACAAAGACAATAAAATTATTGATTTGTTTATATTTATTTTTCCATATTATTTAAAGAAAGCTATGCGTAAAGGTCTGTTCAAGCAATATACAAGAAATGAATATAACAATAATAATATAAAGGGCACTATTGATATTCAAAGGCACATTAAAAATAACACACCTTTTATAGGTAATATTGCTTATTCTCAGAGAGAGTTTTCATATGATAATTATATACTTCAGTTAATTAGACATACGATAGAATTTATTAAAAAAAGCAAAGAAGGCGCAGGCGTGTTGAGTAGCATCAGGAATGAAGTGAAGGAAATTCGTGAAGTTACTACAAGTTATAATCTTATGGATAGAAATAAAATAATAGTGTTTAATAATAAGCGACCTATACGACATGCCTATTACAAGGAATATAGAGAGTTGCAGAAACTTTGTTTAACAATTTTACAGCGTCATAAGCATTATATTGGTAATGGTAGAGAGAAAATTCATGGTATTTTATTTGATGGAGCATGGTTGTGGGAAGAATATATTGATACATTAGTTAGTACAGATTTTTATCATCCCAAAAATAAGGGCGGTAGTGGATCTCAAAGATTGTTTAGTAGACATTTAGGAACGAAAATTGGGTTAGTTTATCCAGACTTTATTGGACGTAATCAAGAAAATAGAATAATTGCCGATGCAAAATATAAACCAATTCAAAATATAGCAAATAGAGACTATTTGCAAGTTCTAGCTTATATGTTCAGATTTGATGCTAAAACAGGCTATTATTTCTATCCAAACCATAAAGAAACTAGGGATGAAGTATTATATTTAAATCAAGGGGTCAGCTATGAGAGAAATGTGCAAATGCGTGAGGATATAAAAGTAACTAAACTTGGTCTTGCTATCCCTAAAGAAGTTGAAAGTTATAAAGATTTTTCA
>NZ_PPRL01000157.1:0-1846 GCF_002902235.1 Staphylococcus ureilyticus | reverse complement strand
ACTTATCTGGGAATTTAGGAGATTAGATGGTGAAATTAAATTACTATATCATAAATTAGAAAATTATATTTCTATTAATAATTGAAATAATTAATTTTGTTCATCTTCTTTTCATATTGATGGTAGATGACTGAAAGTCTGATTCAAATTCAGATTTATAAAGTTTATCCGTAAAAATGCACCCCAAAAGTCGCATTAAAAATATAACTTTTGGGGTGCATTTTTAGTATCAATAATGTTTGTAACTAATAACCCCGTAAACCCAATTCCGATAATAAGTTGAATAATTGTTTCTATCATTTGATTGAATTGTAAGTGAATTTTTTTGAGATGAATGTAATTTTATTTGAGGCGTTATATGTAACAAATAATTAGTAAAAATAGCTAAAATTAGAATAAGGGATTGTTGTAGTAATTATTGCACCAATGATTTCACTGTTTCCACAAGGTTTATACGCTGTAGTACAAGAGTTTAACGGCATTTATAATATGCCATTATTAGTACTGATACTCGTTGGATTCTTTGTTAAACGCACATCACATCAAGGTGCTAAAGTGATGTGCGTTTAACACATAATTTTGTATGCGTTTTCAAAGGTGTTGTTATCAGACATACATTATTTATATGTCCTAAGCGTATTCTTCTTTAAGTCTTTATCCTGTGATAATTGTTTTCCTTTTGAAATGAGGTGTTATTATGAAAATACTATTAGTAGAAGATAATCAGATGATGGGCAGTTTATTACAAAAAATGCTGCTACAATTGCCCCAAGTAACATAATAAAAACAAACATTTTTAAGTCATTACCGTTTGAAGCCTTGACCATATGTATTGCAGACCATTCAAAAAAACCAATTTCATCTAATATTAATGAAATAAGAATAACAGCTACAAAAGTTAAAGTGGCGTTCCAAACAATACCTGTTACTTCTAATACATCGGAAAGACTTACGACTCCTGTAATGATAGCAATAACAGCTCCAATTAAAGCTGTAATACCAATATCTAAACCTTTTGGTTGCCAAATCACAAAGAGTAAAGTTAAAAGAAAAATCACAATTGCTAAAGTTGTCATCATCAACATTCACCTGATTTCACATTTTTACATATACAGCGTTGATCAGAAGTATTAATGATAGTTAAATTTTTATTGACGTCATCTAAAATAGAATGATTAAGTTGATACATGTGTTTGTTGCCGTCTTTTTTTACTATAACTAATTCGTTATCTACTAATGACTTCATATGATGACTTAGCGTTGGCTGTGAAAATTGAAAATGTTCCAGTAAATCACAAGCACATAGTTCACCACATGAAAGTAAATCTATTATTTCTAACCTACTTGGATCAGATAAAACTTTTAATAAAGTTGCTAGTTCTTGATAAGACATCACCATACCTCCCTTAAATTACATAGACTATCATCTATATAGATGATAGTCTATGTAATTTATTCTTGTTAATCTATATGATTGGAGAACGAGAGAACCCTTTCACAATTTAATAAGCAGAAAGTTATTATTCGTAAAAAGCTTTATTGAATATATCTATAAATGTCCAAACACCATCCTCGACACCTAATAAATCAATTAGAGAGGGCAGTGTATTTTTGAAGCGAAGAGTATGGTCTATTAATCTAAATTGAGTGTATTTAGGGTTGTTTTCAAAAATAACTCCAATATTTGAATCGGAATTTCTTGTTACTATAGTTGAGTTTATTTGTCTAAGTTAGTTTTGTATAAATTTAGATTTATCCTTTGATGTGAGTAGTAATGCCATATGTACGCTCATTCCTTTATTATTATTTACTTCTATACTAAATATAATCTAAAATAGTTATATAA
>NZ_PPRL01000016.1 GCF_002902235.1 Staphylococcus ureilyticus | reverse complement strand
CTCATGCATAAGAACCACTAACCCAACAAGTTGGGAAGTGCAATAAGGATTACCTGAGCTTTAGCTCATGCATAAGAACCACTAACCCAACAAGTTGGGAAGTGGCAATAAGGATTACCTGAGCTTTAGCTCATGCATAAGAACCACTAACCCAACAAGTTGGGAAGTGCAATAAGGATTACCTGAGCTTTAGCTCATGCATAAGAACCACTAACCC
>NZ_PPRL01000156.1 GCF_002902235.1 Staphylococcus ureilyticus | reverse complement strand
GATGAAAAAGCCGAAGTAGATGCGTTGATTCAAACATTGGAAGCATCGAAACAAACAGCACAGGAGAAGGTAAATAGTGTACCGAACGGTACTACAGGAAAAGATGACCTACAAACAAGACTAGGTAACATTGCCTCTGTAGCATCACCAGAAGTGAACGATGCAGATGGTAACGGAGTCTTGGATACGGATCAATTATCCGAAGCAACGCAAGCAGTGACTAATGCAGAACAAGCGAAAACAGAAGTAGATACGAAGTTGGCAGAAGTAACATCAGACGGATTAGTAACACCAGATGAAAAAGCCGAAGTAGATGCGTTAATACAAACATTAGAAAGTGCGAAACAAACAGCCCAAGAGAAAGTAAATAGCATACCGAACGGTACTGCGGGTAAAGAAGATTTAC
>NZ_PPRL01000155.1 GCF_002902235.1 Staphylococcus ureilyticus | reverse complement strand
GTAACATCACCAGAAATAAATGACGTAGATAGCAATGGTGTGCTAGATACTGAACAATTGTCTGAAGCAACGCAAGCAGTGACTAATGCAGAACAAGCGAAAACAGCAGTAGATACGAAGTTGGCAGAAGTAACATCAGACGGATTAGTAACACCAGATGAAAAATCAGCAGTAGATGCGTTAATACAAACATTAGAAAGTGCGAAACAAACAGCCCAAGAGAAAGTAAATAGCATACCGAACGGTACTGCGGGTAAAGAAGATTTAC
>NZ_PPRL01000154.1 GCF_002902235.1 Staphylococcus ureilyticus | reverse complement strand
GATGAAAAAGCCGAAGTAGATGCGTTGATTCAAACATTGGAAGCATCGAAACAAACAGCACAGGAGAAGGTAAATAGTGTACCGAACGGTACTACAGGCAAAGGTGAGCTACAAACAAGACTGGATAACATCACATCTGTAACATCACCAGAAATAAATGACGTAGATAGCAATGGTGTGCTAGATACTGAACAATTGTCTGAAGCAACGCAAGCAGTGACTAATGCAGA
>NZ_PPRL01000153.1 GCF_002902235.1 Staphylococcus ureilyticus | reverse complement strand
GTTAAACACCTGGTGATTTCAAATATAAAAGGTAGATTTAATGAATTCGAAGCTTCACTTGAAGGAGATTTAAATGATTTAAGTACAATTAAAGGTGGTTTAACAATCAAAGCAGATTCAATTGACACTCGCGTTGGTGATCGTGATAATCACTTAAAAAGTGGTGATTTCTTAGATGTTGAAAACTACCCTGAAATTAAATTTGATGTAACAAAAGTAGATGGAAATTCAGTTACTGGTAATTTAACAATTAAAGATGTAACTGAAGAAGAAACTTTTGAATTATCATATGAAGGTCAAAGTAAAAACCCATTAAATGGAGCTACAACAGCAGGATTCATCGCTAATGGCACAATTAACCGTGAAAAATATGGTGTGACATTTAACCAACCACTTGAAACTGGTGGCGTAATGATTGGTAAGGATATAAACTTCCAAGTAAGCCTTGAATTTGCATTAGAAGATTAATAACAAAAATTATAGTAAAAAGGTCCAAGACTGATGTTTGTCTTGGATCTTTTTTTGTTATATAAAATTTAAAATCTTTTTATACGGGTATAAAGTATTAAAAAGGGGGATTTCAGTGGCAACAATGTTACCTAAAATTGGTCGTCCAGCAACGAATGCGTTAGCTTCGATCGGTATAAATACTTTAGAAGAATTAGCAAAATATGAACGAACTACTATATTAGATACTCATGGCGTAGGACCTAAAGCAATCAGCATATTAGAAAATGCGTTAACAGAAGCAGGACTATCATTTAAAAATGAAGCGGCTTCAGAATTTCCATTTGAAATGGTTGGAGATTTAGGGTGTGATAATGCACCCAAACGGCGAATCATGTTAGATTTTCTAATTGGATCTGCATTAGCTGATAAGAATAAGTTATCACAAACAGTTGTGTCAAATTTCAAGTGGCAAGTGCCTGGTGCTTTTGAATTGAACAGTTTAGATGAATTTCAAAATGAAATTGAAGCGCATAAAGTAGATATTAAAAGAATAGAAGTGACGCATAATTTAACACACGGAAAGTTTGGTGCAATGCATGGTACTCAGTTAAATAGTGATGGCACAGCAGTCTACTTTGCGGATTTTATTGAGTTTGAAAGCAATCGTAAAAATGCCAAAATTAAAACAGTGACATCTTATGTAATTATGAATGATGAATAAAAAGGAGCGTTTTAAGTGAGTATAGAAGTAAATGAAAATAAAATTATATTTAAAAGAGATTTTGAAGCAACTGCAGAAGAAATATTTGACGCATATACTGAGCAGTCTTTATTTGAACAATGGTTCCACCCTCAAGGTGCAACAACAAAAGTGTTCGAATTTAATATTGTGACTGGAGGTCAAGCGTTTTTTGCAATATATACTGATCAAGGTACAAGTTATACATTAACAAAGTATAATGAAGTCAAAGCACCTTATTTAATTGATTATAACGATTACTTTACTGATAAAGAAGGTAATATTGATAAAAATATGGCTAGTATGCGTAATGTCATTCAATTGGAACAGAAAGGTGAGAATTCAACACGTATTATATCCACTGCAGAACTACCAGATCCTAAATCAGCACAACAGTTACTTGATATGGGTGTAGAAGCGGGTATGAATAGCACATTTGATAATTTAGAAACACTTTTAAAAAATAAATAGTCATAGATATGTAAGAATTGAAACACTTGTACACTTTAGCTTTTAGTTATAATAAAAGTGAAAAGAGGTGAGTGTATTGAATAAACGTTATTTAAAAGTATTAGGTTTATATACGATAAGTACGCTTGTACCAGCTATGATGTTAAATGAAAAATGTTTAAGTAGCAGTACATTCAAATGGTTATTACGTACTTTAACAGGCTATGGTATTTTTGCTTATGGCCTACATATATTAACAAAATTTAAAAAATAACAGCAAGCAGCGCGATTAAGTTAGAGCTATCCACGCTCCAATATGAGCGCTAATTCGTTATGAACTGTCTCTAATATTTGGAGTGAAATAAAGACACTTTCGTTGAATTCACATTAAAAAGAATTTATACGGAGGTGTTTTTTTATGTAAAATAGAAGTACGTCTATTAAATTTGAATAAAAAATAATACAATGAATCTGTAAGTTTGAAATCTAAATATTTTAAAGGGGAAGGGTGTCGATGTTGATAGAGAATAATAAAGCCATCAAAGATACATATATGTCAGGCGAAACAATTAAGAACATTAATAATCAAGTTCAAATGAAGGATGTAATGTTTGACCAAACACCTGGACGTTATGCATTAAAATCGATTATGTCTGGATTTTTATTAGCCATTGTAACAGTTTTCATGCTTGCAATAAAAACACAATTTGATGGTGCAAATGAAGGACTCGTTAACTTATTAGGCGCTATTTCATTCAGTTTAGCCTTAGTATTAATCGTACTAACACATTCAGAATTATTAACGAGTAATTTTATGTATTTAACAGTTGGATGGTATTATAAACTTATCGGTATGAACAAGGCTTTACTCATTATGTTAGTATGCTTCTTTTTTAATATTATTGGAGGTTTTGTATTATTTGGGTTAATGAAGTTTACGCCTATAATGACAACGGAAATGGTGACAAGTTTAACAACACTTGTAGATGGAAAGACCGTAGATACGACATGGTATGCCATTTTAGTAAAAGCCATTTTCTGTAATTTCTTCATAAATATTGGAATTTACGTATCAATTCAATTTAAAGATGGTTTATCTAAAGCTTTCTTCATAGCCTGTGGTGTTATTGTCTTTGTATTTATGGGTTATGAACACGTAGTATTTAATGCAGGTTTATATGCTGGTATGGTTTTTTATAATTTTGACGCTGTCGCATGGCTACACGTTTTAAAAAATATAGTCTTTGCTTTTATAGGTAATTATATTGGTGGAGGTATATTTGTTGGGCTGGTTTATGCTTATTTAAACGGTAAACGCGATAGTTTGCGCAGTTGATTTTAAGATAAAGTAGAAAGACAATTCGGTTTCGTTAATGAAATCGTATTGTCTTTTATTTTTTATCTATAAAACAAAAAAATTGACTCATTTATCAAGAAACCATATTGTATTACTGTAAATTAATGTTTGAGATTTAATAAAATGAAGCTTTAAGAGAAACGCTAAGGAGTGACAAAATGTCTGACTATAATATTAGAATTGCTGAAATAGATGATGCTGAAGCATTGCAAAAATTAATGCATGAAGCATTTACACCATTAAGAGAATTAGGAATTGATTGGCCATCTGTCAACGCTAGTGTTGAAATGGTCGAAAAAAATTTACAAACGGGTACGACTTTTGTCTTGGAAAATAACACGGAAATTATTTCAACGATAACTGTACGTTATCCTTGGGAGACAAAACGACGTATTTCTATTTATCCGTTTGTATGGTGGTTTGCTACAAAACCTTCGTATGATGGTCAAGGATTGGGCGGCAAGTTATTAAAATACGTTGAAGAAACCTTCCTTAGAGATACGCTTAAGGTACCAGCAGTGACATTGGGTACATCTGCTCGTAAGCATCCATGGCTATTAGATATATACAAAAGAAGAGGTTATGAAGTTTATGCGGAACATGAAAATGACGATGGTGATTTAGGTGTTATTATGAGAAAAGTATTAATTCCAGAACGTTTTGATGAAGAAGTATTAGGACAACCGCCATTTTAAATGATGATATGTAGTAGGGGATTCCTTTAGGTTTTAGCTAAGGGAATTCCCTATTTTTATATTTTAGTAAAGAGGCAGGTACTGCAAACGGTATTGTTTCTATGATGGGCGGTTTGGGGGGGATTCTTCTCACCCATTGTTATTTCTTATGCACAATAGTCACAGGTTCCAGTCATTTAGCGTTTTTTATTATTAGCGATATTTGGAATTATTGCATTAATAACAATGTCGAGAATGGTTAAAAATATAAACTAAAACTATAAATTTCATAAAAAAAGCAACACTTCACTTTTAGGAAGTGTTGCTTTTAATGTTTAATCAATTTGAATATTATAAGAAGACTCTTTTTTCTCTTTTTTAGGTAGCGTCACATTTAGCATGCCATTTTCGTAAGCAGCTTTAATGCCATTTTCATCAACATTATCAAATTGATATTGACGTTTTACATCACTAAAGCTACGTTCTTGATGAATCATGCGTCCATTTTCATCTTCTTTATTATTTTCAAATGATTGTTTGCCTTCTATTGTTAAAACATTATTTTCAAATTGAAGATTAATATTTTCTTTTTTCATACCTGGTAATTCTGCTTCTACTACGTAAGCATCTTCAAGTTCTTTGACATCTGTTTTAATGCTATTACTTCCTGGAAATTGATCGAAAAATTGACGTCCAAAGTCTCTGAATAAATCACTAGGATTTGCATCGAAAAATGAATTATCGAATGGTTTCATATTGAATGCCATAAAGCATCTCTCCTTATATAATTAATTTATTTTGTTACGATTTAATCAATATTAATTTGTTTTTTTGTATGGTTAATAGGTAACGTAACATTTAATATACCATCGTTTAGCATTGCTTTAATATTAGGTTCATCTACATTTTTAAATATAAATTGTCTACTTTGATTATTAAAATTGCGCTCTTTAATCAAGTAATTATCTTGGTTTTGAGTTGTTGTAGAAGTATTTGTAACACTGATTGTTAATGTCTTTTCATCAAATTGAATATCTATATCTTCTTTACTGTAACCTGGCAGTTCAGCCATGACTTGATATGCAGCACTTGATTCATATACATCTACTTTAAAATCATGATGCTCAGTTAATAAATTTTCTAGAATATCTGTAGAAAGATCTTGAGTGTTTTGCATCATTTTTCACCTCTCCTTTAACCTTATATTTATATTATAATACATTAGTCAAAGAAAGTCAAAGTCAAACTATGAGCGTTGATTATTCTAAATGTACGATCATATCAAAAATGGCGTATCAATGATTGTTAACATAAGTATAATTAGAAAAAATAAAAAAGAGGCAAGTTTAAGTTTAAAATAGCATAAATAAACTACACACTTTAAACGTTTCTTTGCCTCTTAATATATTAAATTTCTTTAGTGAAATGTTTATTCACAAAATTTTGTAGTGTCTCTTTTAAGTGAACGGCTTCATCGATATCCATATCAAATTCACCAAAAACTTTTCTAGAGACACCGGGTAATGAATCTTGAACTTTTGCACCATGTTCGGTAAGTGCAATTTGTAAATTACGTTCATCATCAATCTCACGTGTTCTACTAACAAACCCTTTTTTTTCTAATTTTTTTAGTAATGGTGTTAGCGTACCTGAATCAAGATAAACGCGTTGTCCAAGTGTTTTGATGTTGATTTTTTCATTTTTTTTAATTGAGAGCATAACAATATAACCAGTATATGTTAAATCATACTCTTTTAAATATGAAGTATATTTTTTTATTATTTCTTTTGATGAAACATAAAATAGAAAGCACAGTTGTTCTTCTAAGTAACTTAATTTGTCCTCCATTTAATCACCCCTTTTGAAATTTAACCTTATTATGAACTACGTACATTGTCAAGGAACAGTTGTGTCTTTATTCATAATATTTTTATACTGTTGTGAAAGTGTTATTTGAGTTATTTTATTGATTTCATTCATATTAAAGTTAGGTGAAATTGTCCTGAACGGATTATTCAAAAAGTAATAAAGAATATATGTATATTTTATAATATATAC
>NZ_PPRL01000152.1:3021-52890 GCF_002902235.1 Staphylococcus ureilyticus | reverse complement strand
GGATGATACCAATGTTTTTCCCGATTATTTTAGCAATAATTATTGTAATACTATTATTAGTTATTATTATTGAAAGAAGAGTGATGAATCATAAGCTTGAGACTGAATCATACGCAAAAGATCAGTTAATAAATAAAATTAGTATCATCACGCGTGAAAACACATATTTAAAAAATCAAATGTTTGAAAAAGATGTAAATAATGATACACATCATCATGGATTAAGAAAAGCAAAACAGGATTTAAACGACATATTAAATCAATATCGAAGTCAAGGTTCAATTTCATTTTTTGATATTATTACAACTGGAAATTTAGCAGTGAAACATCCTTTGTTTGAATATGCTAGAGCTTTCGATTACATCGTCATTACTGAAAAAGGATTATTTAATATCAACGTGAAAAACTGGAAGCAAAAAACATTTTATCATTTCACGGTTGACCCAACAAATGACACACAAAATAATGGAAGCGATACAGTAAATCAAACGGTTGGACGTTATATTGCAAACCAATTCCACAGTCAATTTCAATCAACACGACCAACAACATACACATTTGTAGAAAGAATTAGAAATAATTCTATTATTTATGACTTTTATAACTATGATCCATATGAACAGTCTTCAAAAAATGCCAAAGCATTGGAAGATAGAATTGCAGACCAATTAAACCATAGAATTCAAAATATTGGTTTAGTTTATTTTACAGATGGCAGCGTCAATTTAATTGATGGACCTACAGAAAGACAAGATTTTGTAGAAACAGTTTCATCCAAATCTTCACTAAAAGAAGTCATTGGTGAGACGATTGTAAATGCTCAAGAATCATTAACTGAGGCACAATACAATGAATTGCTTGCACATTTTCACTAATTAAAAGGTATTTAAAAAGCTGCAATAGAAATTTTGTTACGTGACGACATATCTGAAAGTGATTTAAATGAAAGAATACAAACTTAAATTAAGTAATGTTGAACACAGACAAACAAGCACGGTTAAAATCATAAAGATTTAAATATAAAAGAGAGCTAATCCATTAGGGTAGCTCTCTTTTTTGAGTATGGTTATTTATGTACCAGCCTCATTTGCGTTTAAGCCATTTGAAATTTTTAACTCCAAATATTTACTTTATTGCTTTTAGCAATCTGTTCTGCTTTTTCGAATAAATCTCTATATTTTCCATTTGGTGAAAAATATTTTTCTCTTGCCAATCCTTTTTTCACTAACAGTTCATTGAACATGGTTTCTTTATCCAACCATACATATGCTAATGTGCGCCCATAGCGATCTTCTTTTTCTTTATCATATTCTAAAAAGACATCTTTATCGGTTAAATGTTCTTTTGAAAAATCAGATGCTTCCTTACCATATGGTTGTACAGGTGTATTTGGTTTAACAGTCTCTGGCGTGTCTACACCTATCAACCTTACTTTAATTTGTTCATGCTGACTATTGTTTGCTACTAGTGTGTCTCCATCAACCACACGCGCTACATGTACTTTCTCAGTTTGTTTTGGTCCAGCATGATTGTTATTGGAATCATTGGATGAAAAAGGACCAGTACCATTAATAAACTGAAATGCTAGTACACCTAGTACAACTATACTTATAATTAATGTCGTAATTTTCTTTGTTGATTTCATTGTTGCACCCACTTTTTTTGAATATACCAAATTATCATATAGAAAATTAAAGTTTACGTCAAGATGCTCATTCCAAAGAAAAATTACGCTTTTACAATAAACGAAACTATAATAGTTCTTTATTTTAACTCACTTAACAAATCGTGCTATAATACTAAGATGATAGGAGTGAACAACTTGAGTATATTTAAGGAGAACATGATTACAGTTATTGCGATTGTTATAGCAATCATAGTGGGATTAATATTACAGTACCAATATCAATTCCCACCTCTTGTATCTGCAGTTGTCGCAATATTTTTAGGCCTTTTTATTGGATTTATTGTCTTTCTCATTCAAGTGATTGTAACTAAAAACAAGAAAAAATAGTACCTTCTGCCGAGTGTTTAAATCGGCAGTTTTTTATTCAAGTTAACATAATATTGTTATTGTTATTTTTATATATAGTAAAAAATAAGTTTTGCTTTAGAAGTTATATTTATAAAATCGCTCGGTTTAATGTTTTTTCTAATAACGTCCATGCTTCGTAATCTTTTTCATTTGAAAGGATTGGTCTAAACCCATAATTTAGATACATATTAACCGCTTGATAACTAGTGGTTTGAGAAGTTAAAAACGCTTGGTTATGATATTGAGATAGGCGATTCATTGCTTCAGATAATAAAGGTTTAGACAATTGCTTACCTTGATACTCTGGGAGTATCGCCACCCAATGAATGCGTCCGCAAATTTTACTATCTCTTGTTAAATTTCCATACCATGCTGTTGTAGTACCTATGACTTCACCTTTAGGATTTTCAAGAAACAAACATCTTTGTTCCATTTCATGCATATTTTGTCCGAATTCAGTGTTAAAATGTGTCAATGCTTGATCTGTAGTATCAAATTCATTTACTTTCATTTCTAAATTTGCCCATTTTACTTCTTCTCCTATTTTAAAATTTCGAATTTTATATCCAACAGGCAATTCATACTGTGGAATACTTTCTAAATTTTCTCTTATCATCTGCACTTTTAAATATTTCATACCTTAACCCCCTCACTCACAAGCCATTTGTCATCAGAAAAAGGTTGAGACATGATGTTCGTCTCAACCTCAATTAGTATAGTTTTCAATTCACTGAACCTTACTTGCATTATAACTTATAACGCTTGTATTTACTCTACTTCTTTTATAAATGTTAATATAGCATGAAACTCTTCTTCATTTGCTGAGAAAGCACGCTCTTCTACTTCACGAACGGTTGAATTGAGTAATTGATAATCCGCTACTTCTTCATCTTTTAAATATGCATTTATGCTACTTTCTAATTCTTTTAAGGAACTCGCTTTTAATGTACTTAGTTTTACTTCTTGCATGTAACTACAACCCCTTTTAATTATTTTTAATCATTTTAATAAGATTAAAAGTTATTTTTACTTAAAAAACTATAAATATGATATGTTTTTTCAAAACCCCTAATCTTATTTTCAAAAATTATATCACTTCATACATATTTTACATAGTTTTTTTATTCTTTAATAGTTCAAACAATGCTTATCGTCCTCAATTTCCACCCAAAAAGCTTTAATTAATATAAATAGGTGCTTAAAAAAGCAATCCAAATCACTTATGAGTAAGTGACTCGGATTGCTTGTATACCTAGTGTTTGCCCCTTTTGCTTAGCACCTAGTATTGTTTTAAATATTGCTCTCTTTCCCATTCAGAAACTTGAGTTCTATAATAATCCCATTCAATAGATTTAGAATTTATAAATTGATTATAAATGTGATTACCCAAAGCCTCTTTAATAGAATCATTATCTTTCATTGCTTTAATAGCAGTATATAATGTTGATGGTAAATCTTGAATACCAACGGCTTCACGTTCTTCACGATTCATTTCATATATATTTTGATTTACTGGCTCAGGTACTTCTAATTTATTTTCAATACCATCTAAGCCCGCTTGTAAAATAGCCGCTAATGCTAAGTAAGGATTGGCTGCTGGATCTACCGAACGAACTTCTACACGTGTTGATAAACCACGTGAAGTTGGTACACGAATTAATGGTGAACGGTTTTTACCACTCCAAGCAATATAGCATGGTGCTTCATAACCTGGAACTAAACGTTTATAAGAATTAACCAATGGATTACATACACCAGTTAAACCTCGTGCATTTTTTAGAATACCTGCGATAAAATGATATGCATCTTTAGTCATTTCCATATCGCCTTCAGGATCGTAAAAGGCATTTTCTTTACCCTTGAAGAGTGACATATTGAAGTGCATGCCGCTTCCGTTCACACCAAATAATGGTTTAGGCATAAATGTTGCATGAAGATTGTGTTGACGTGCAATTGTTTTAACAACTAATTTAAATGTTTGGATATTATCACACGCAGTGATAGCATCTGCATATTTAAAATCAATTTCATGTTGTCCTGGTGCCACTTCATGGTGACTTGCTTCAATATCAAAGCCCATGTCCTCTAATTCTAAAACAATATCACGACGACAATTTTCACCTAAATCTGTAGGCGCAAGGTCGAAGTAACCACCATTATCATTTAATTCTAATGTTGGTTCACCTTTTTCATCTAATTTAAACAAGAAGAATTCAGGTTCTGGTCCTAAATTAAGTTCACTAAACCCTAAATCTTGCATGTTTTTTAATACACGTTTCAAGTTTGCACGTGGGTCACCTTCAAACGGTGTGCCGTCTGTTTTATAAACATCGCAGATAAGACGAGCCACTTTGCCTTGACCTGCTGTCCATGGGAAAATAACCCATGTATCTAAATCTGGACATAAATACATATCTGATTCTTCAATACGGACGAAGCCTTCGATTGAAGATCCATCAAACATCATTTCATTGTCTAAAACTTTTTCTAATTGGCTTACTGGTACTTCCACGTTTTTAATAACACCTAAAATATCAGTGAATTGCAAACGTAGGTATCTGACATTTTCTTCCTTAGCGAACTTGTGTATGTCTTCCTTGGTAAATGTACGTTTTGCCATTATAAATGTCCCCCATTAATTTTATTTGATAAATCGAGATAAGTCACCACGATTTATCGGAATCGCTTCTCGTTGTGGTTTCTGTGTAGCATCAACAATCATTTGTTTTCTCGTTTCTTGTTCATCATCAGAAAGGTGATCTTGTTCGTCATTTAAAATCTGTTTAATACCTTTTAAATTAAAGCCTTTTTCTATCAATCTTTTTATCTCTAAAAGGCGTTCCAAATCGTTTAACGAAAAAAGTCGTTTATTTCCTTCTGACCTATGTGGTTTAATCAGTTCATGTGTCTCATAATAGCGAACTTGTCTAGCAGTTAGTTCACTTAATTTCGTAACAACACTCATAGAGAAGACCGGCATGCTTCGTCGTATCGTATCTTTTGACTCCAATCCAATCACCTCTATTTTTGAACTTGTATTTAATTTAGCATAATTCTTAAAGCAATTCAAAAATATGTCAGGTTTTCTAACATATACTTCAAACCATTGATTTAATTGACTTTATAATGCACTTCCTACATTTAATCGCAGAATTTTCCGAAATTTTTTCTATAATTAGAAAAAGCCACATATGCATTATAATTTGCTATTTGACCTAGCTATAAATACAATGTGGCCTCTCTTTAAATTTATTAAAATATTTTTTCAACAGCTCTTGTTACAGCTAATTTAACGTGTTCATACGTTAAGCCACCTTGAACATAAGCCTCATACGGTGGTCTTATAGGACCATCTGCTGATAATTCAATTGAAGAACCTTGAACAAACGTACCCGCAGCCATAATGACATCATCTTCATAACCCGGCATATAAGATGGTTCAGGACTAAAATGTGCGTTAATCGGTGAAGCTGCTTGAATACTTTGGCAAAATTGAATCATCTGTTCCTTCGTATCAAAAGTGACCGTTTGAATTAAATCCGTTCTTGGCACATCAAATCTTGGTGAGGTGTGCATATTCATTTGTTCTAGTAACAAACTCGTAAATAATGCACCTTTCAAACTTTGGCTCACAACATGAGGCGCTAAGAAAAATCCTTGATACATTTCTTGTAACGAATATAGTGAGGCACCAGCTTCTTTACCAATTCCTGGCGCAGTTAAACGGTATCCACATCTTTCCACCAATGTTTCATTTCCAACGATATAACCACCGATTTTAGCTAGCCCTCCACCAGGGTTTTTAATTAAGGAACCAGCCATTAAATCAGCGCCGCACTCTATAGGTTCTCGTTCTTCTACAAATTCACCATAGCAATTATCTACAAATATTATGATTTCAGGATATTGCGCTTTTATTTGTTGAATTGCACTTTCTATTTTTGTTAAATCTATGGATGGTCGTTGATCATAACCTTTCGAACGCTGAATAGCGATGACCTTAGTTTGTGGTGATATTTTAGTTAATACCTTATCAATATCGATTTCACCGTGCTTTAAGTCTACTTTATTATATATTACTCCGTGTTCTTTTAAACTTTCTATACCATTACCATTAATACCTATCACTTCTAATAATGTATCGTAAGGATCACCTGTAATATACATTAATTCATCCCCATATTTCAAAGTACTTTGTAAAGCAATTGTAATCGCATGCGTACCAGAAATAATCTGAGGGCGCACTAATGCGTCTTCCGCCTTAAATGCATGTGCATATACAGCTTCTAAATGATCTCGACCTATATCATCATATCCATAACCCGTTGTGCCAAGTAAGTCACTTTCGGATACTTTAACAGCGTGGAACGCGTCCAACACTTTTTCTTGATTGATATAAGCAATCTCTTCTATATTTTTAAAATAAGGTTCTAGTTTTGCTTCTGTATCTGCTATTAATTGTTTCATATTTTTCATCGTAAATCTTCTTCCTATTCTTTTTTAAACCCTTTTACAGTATATGTTGCATCTTTCTCATTAAATATGATTTCTGTGACGAGTGTATGTTGTTTCAAGAAATATAATCTATCCGCATCAGCACTTGAGACATTTTCTTCATAAAAAGTTAAAGCTGATTTAACTTGCTCTATAAGTAATTGTTTCACTTTGTCTTCATCTTCTTCATTTTTACTTGAAACAAAAACTGATGGTAAATGAGTTGTTGGCATAGTTCCTTCGTGTAAATCTTTTTTATTAAAAATAATAGCTTGTGGAATATGCCCCATATCTAAGTCACCTATGATTTGGTTTACTGTATCATACTGAACTCGATATTCAGGATGACTAGCATCCACAACATGTAATAGCAAATCTGCGCCTTTCGCCTCTTCTAAAGTGGATTTAAACGCAGCAATGAGTGTAGTTGGTAGTTTTTGAATAAAACCAACCGTATCAGATATGATTAGGTTAAATCCATCATTGATTTGAATTTGTCTTGTTTTAGGATCTAGCGTAGCAAAAAGCAAGTTTTTCTCATAAGTAGCTTCATTCGCCAATGCATTAAACCAAGATGATTTACCAGCGTTTGTATATCCAATAAGTGCTACTTGAAACACATTATTTTGTTCACGTTTGTTGCGATATCGCTCTCGATGTTCAACCACCGTTTCTAATTGATGTTTGATTTCATTCATACGTGTTCTAATATGACGACGATCCATTTCTAACTTAGTTTCACCTGGACCTCTCGTTCCGATGCCACCACCTAATCTTGATAAACTGCGCCCATGACCTTGAAGTCTAGGTAATAAATAATCTAATTGCGCTAATTCTACCTGAAGCTTACCTTCTTTACTTCTTGCTCGAAGTGCAAATATCTCTAAAATCAGTTGTGTTCTGTCGATAATTTTAACGTTCAGATTACCATTTAATGTTTTTGACTGGGCTGTAGTCAATTCATCATTAGCAACAACTACATCTATATCATTCATTTCTATATAAGCTTTTATGTCCTCTAATTTACCTTTTCCAACGTAATATTTATTATCAAAATGTTGTCTGTTCTGGGTGAATTCAGCTTGTACATTTAATTGGCATGTTTCAGACAATGAAGCTAATTCTTCCATTGTTGATTCAAAATCAAACACTTCATCGGTTTGAGCTTGTACGCCAACTAAAATTGCTGTCTCTAATTCTTTTTTAGTCGTATGTGTTTGTTGGCTCATAACATGCACCTCTTTCAAAGTTTTCTTTGCTATTTTATCATAGTGTTTATATAAAGACTATCTTCTCAAATTATGTTAAATTAATAATAAGAGGTGACATGATATGACTATATACGATATAGAAGTTCAAAAACCAAATGACGAAACTTACAAGTTAGAAGAATATAAAAATAAAGTATTGCTAATTGTCAATACTGCAAGTGAGTGTGGCTTCACACCACAATTTGAAGGACTACAACACTTATACGACAACTATAAAGATCGAGGATTTGTTGTGCTAGGTTTTCCATGTAACCAATTTGGGGGTCAAGAACCAGGTACGGGTGAAGAAGCTACTCAAAACTGTAAAATTAACTATGGCGTTTCTTTCCCAATGCACGAAAAAATTGATGTCAAAGGCGAAAATCAACACCCTTTATATCAATTTCTGACAGAACAACAAAATGGCTTTTTCAATGAAAAAATCAAATGGAACTTCACCAAGTTTTTAATCGATAGAGAAGGTAATGTAACTAATCGATATGCGCCACAGAAAAAACCAAGTCAAATTGAAGCTGATATTGAAGCGTTATTATAAATAAATTACTGATTTAAAGAAGAAAGCTACACTTGATAATTTCTATCAAAGTGTAGCTTTCTTCTTTTAAAGTATGCAAAAATAAATTGTTTTTTTAATGTTATACTTCTTCTACTGCATCATCATCAAGTGTGAATGTACTGATAGCATGTTTATAAATAAGATGTTGCTTTCCTTGTGTTAATAAACAAACCAAATTCTCATCATAATCTTCGATAATACCTTTCATTTGAAAACCATTCACTAAAAATACGATAACTTTCGTTTGATCAGCCTTAAATTGTCCTAGGAATTTATCTTGGATGTTTTCTGTTGTATTCATGTTATGTTCTCCTTTTCTTTATTTGGACTGAAACTTCATCTAACATCAATGAAAGTGACATTATCTCTCTATCTAACCATACTACGTCGAGCTTGTTTTTGAACCAAGTCATTTGTCTTTTAGCATAATTTCTAGAATGCTTTTTCAATTTATTTGTTGCTTCGGCTAGACTAGCCTCATTTTTAATTACAGGTAACATCTCTTTATATCCGATAGCTTGCATACTTTGACAAGTCTCAAAACCATCTTCAACGAGTTGTTTCACTTCATTTAGTAATCCGCGTTCCAACATTATATCTACACGTTTATTAATTCTTTGATATAAAGTTTCGCGTGACATTTCTATCCCTATTAATAATGTATCATAATTTTCTGTATATTGTTGATTTTTCTTGCGTGAACTTAAAAGTTTTTTTGTTTTTAAATAATATTCAATCGCTCTACGTACCCTTTTACGATTATTTGGATGAATAGTATCAGCTGAATCTTTATCTATCGAAACTAAATAATCATGCAACGCTTCATTTGATAATGAATCTAATTCATCTAGCGTATGGTCTACTTTAATTTGTTGTGCTTCAGATATCGTTTCATCTTCGAAATCATAATTATAAATTAATGATTGGATATACAAACCTGTACCGCCTACGATGATAGGCATATGACCTCTAGCCGTAATTTCATCTATTAAATTTTGCGCTCTATTTTTAAAATCATACGCAGAAAATGTTTCATCAGGTTCAAGAATATCTATCATATGATGTGGAATATCCGCCATCTCTTCTCTATTTATTTTTGCTGTTCCAATATCCATATGTTTATAGACTTGCATAGAATCTCCACTAATAATTTCACCATTAAATCTTTTAGCCAATTCGATGCTTAATTCTGTTTTACCAACAGCTGTTGGACCAACTAATGCAATTATAAAAGGTTTATCGCTCTGCACTTATATCAACTCTCTTTATGCTTTATCTACTCTGCTATATTTTTTTAAAATTTGTCTTTCTATCCAATCATACATATGTTGCCACGTAGTCGTAGCATCTTTTTCAAATAACACTTCATGTCTTTTATTTTTGTATAAATGTACTGTAATATGATGAATATTACCCTTTTTATATAGTTTTCCTAAATGTCTAATCCCTTTTCCATAATTGCCTATCGCATCATCTTTTCCAGAAATTAGTAAAATAGGAAGATCTGACTTCATTTTTTTTATGTTTTTTAATTTGCTTGTCTGTAACATATACTTTACTGTTTCAAAAATCAGTTGATTTGAGACTAAAAATCCAGTAAAAGGGTCTTTTTCAAATTTTTCAACTTCTTGGTCATCGCTGGATAACCAATCATTTTTCGATTTGTTGTTTTTTATATTTTTATTGAAAGTTTTATACATTATTTGGTTTAACCATTTTAAACGACGTCTTTTACCAGTTATTAAAGTGATAAGTTTTAAAATTATTTGTACGCATTTCCCTAAAAACTTAGAGTATTGCATTGTTCCTGATAGAATCATGCCTTGTGCAACATCTGGATATTTTTGGGTAAAAATTCTAGCAATAATAGAACCCATTGAATGCCCCAATATAATATATGGCGTATGCACAGTATCTGAATACAACGTCTGTGCAATTTCAAAAGTATCATCTGCCACTTGCTCCATACTATCAATGTGACCACGTTCATACGATGCTATATCTTTACCATGCCCTCTATGGTTGTGTCGTAGTACATCATATCCTTGTTGGTTTAATGAATCAATAAGTGCATCATATCGATCCATATGTTCTGCCATGCCATGAAGTAAGTGTATAACACCAATCGTGTCTTTTTTCGCCTTATTCAATTTCACTTCTAAAGTCGTTCCATCTGCAACAGTGATTTTAAACTCATTTCCACTCATGTTTTACCCCCAAATCACGTTTCATTTCATTCATCATACATAATACAATATACCTTCAAAATACACTGTTTTCAAATACAATGCTATTCGGCTTATCACTTGTTACAGCGCTATTATTGATAAAATTAAATGCAAAACCTCATTAAAAATATAAAAACCCCTCCAAAGTCTACATTTTTTAATGTCTACTTTGAAGGGAAAGAATTATTGTTCAAAATTTGAATCTACTAACTCATTATTGGATAAAGATCAAATGTTAGATTCGGACAATATTTAATTTATTCTTTAACTGCAGGTTGATTATTACCTGTTTGTGCTTCATCAATTGCAGTTTGAAGTTCTTTTGTAAACAAGTCTTTTTGAATATCTGTGTAACCTAGTAATTCAGCCATTACATCAATAACTTGATCTTTATAATTGAGAACGTCATCTATTTTGAAATAAAGTTTACCAGTACGACGAATAAAGAAATCTGTTGGACGGTGAACCATTTCGTTTTGAATAGAATAAATCAATTCTGTATATATATCTAATGGTAAACCAGATTCTTGATATTGTGCTGTTTGAGCAATTTTGAATAATTCTTCTACATTTGAACCATATTTCGTTGCAAAATGACGTGCTGTCGCATCATCTATTTGATAAGCTTTAGCATCTTCAACTTTTTTATCAATAAATTGATCAAAGTTTGCACTACCACCAACATCTCCACCAGAAATTGGTAAGTGTTTTGTAGCACATTTATCAAATTTCAAACCGTATTCTGATTTTAAGCGTTTAGATAAAAGGTCTACAATTTCTAATGCCATATGACGATAACCAGTTAATTTACCACCAGCAATTGTAAGTAGGCCTGATTTACCTTCCCAAACTTCATCTTTACGAGATATTTCTGATGGGTCTTTACCTTCTTCTAAAATTAATGGTCTTACGCCAGCCCATGATGACTCAATATCTTCATCAGCTACATTTACATCTGGGAACATATAGTTGATCGCATCAATTAAGTAATCTCTGTCTTCTTGTGTAGCTAATGGTGATGTTTTATCGTTATCGTAAAATGTATCTGTTGTACCTACGTATGCTTTACCTTCACGAGGAATCGCAAAAATCATACGTCCATCTTTTTCAGTATCAAAGTATACTGCTTGTCCTAATGGGAATTTTGATTGATCAATAACAATATGAACACCTTTTGTTAAACGTAATTGTTTGTTATTACGTGCATAATCACCACTACGTACTTCATCTACCCATGGGCCACTTGCATTGATTACTTTTTTAGCCTTAATTGGATAAGTCTCACCAGAAATTTGGTCTTCTGCATGAATACCGTTGACCTTTTCATTTGAATCATATGTGAAATGTACTGATTTCGTATGATTGATTACTGTGGCACCTTTTTCAGCTGCACGTTTCATGACTTCAATTGTTAAACGCGCATCATCTGTACGATATTCAACATAAGATCCGCCACCTTTTAATCCTGATTTTTTAACAAGTGGCTCTTTCGCTAACGTTTCTTTAGCATTTAACATTGTTTTACGTTCTGATTTTTTAACGCCTGCTAGTCTATCATACATTGCTAAGCCAATAGATGTAGTAAATTTACCCATAGAACCACCTTTATGCATTGGCAATAGCATACGTTCAGGTGTCGTTACATGAGGCCCATTTTCATATACAATTGCACGTTCACGTCCAGTTTCTGCTACAACGCCAACTTGCAATTGTTTCAAGTAACGCAACCCACCATGCACTAATTTTGTTGAACGTGAACTTGTACCTTGTGCAAAGTCTTGCATTTCTACTAACGCGACTTTCATACCTCTTTGTGTTGCATCTAATGCAATACCTGCACCAGTAATACCTCCACCGATAATGACAACATCAAAAGTATCATTTTTTAAATCTTGCTTAATCTGTTCTCTTTTCAAAGTTGATAAACTCATAAAATCTAGCGCCTCCTAGTAGTAATAAAAAAAGAGAGACCTATCCCATACATATATAATTGTACGAACAGTGTCTCTCAATTCTCATCTCGATAATATTAACTTACCCTTATTATAGCATAAGAAACTTAGATAAGTCTAATTCTTTTATTCTTCGTCTAACTTAAAGACTTGAGTGGCCTCTACAGCTTTTTTCCAGCCTTTGTATAATTTATTTCTTTCTTTTTCTTCCATATCTGGATTAAATTCTTTTTCAAGTTTCCAACGGTTAGCAATTTCATCTTTACTATCCCAGAAACCTACAGCTAAACCAGCTAAATAAGCGGCACCTAAAGCTGTTGTTTCGTTAATTTCTGGACGTTCCACACTCACGTTTAATAGGTCTGATTGGAATTGCATAATAAAATTATTTTTAACAGCACCACCGTCGACACGTAGGTTATTTACTGTAATATCAGAATCTTTTTCCATTGCTTCAAGCACATCACGTGTTTGATAACACAATGATTCTAATGTAGCACGAATAAAGTGTTCTTTTTCAGTACCACGCGTTAAACCAAAGATTGCTCCACGTGCATCAGCATCCCAATATGGTGTTCCTAAACCTACGAATGCTGGCACAACATAAACACCTTCCGTAGATTCTACACGTTCCGCGTAATTTTCTGATTGTGGTGCAGAATTAATCATTCTCAATCCATCTCTCAACCATTGAATAGCTGATCCTGAAACAAAGATAGAACCTTCAAGTGCATAATTAACTTTTCCGTCTAGTCCATAGGCAATTGTTGTTAATAATCCACTTTCAGATGCTACAGCTTCTTCACCAGTGTTCATCAGCATAAAGCCACCTGTACCGTAAGTGTTTTTTACATCTCCACGTTCAAAGCATGCTTGACCAAATAATGCTGCCTGTTGGTCACCTGCAATACCAGCAATTGGAATTTCTTGTCCGAAGAAATGATAATCAATGGTATTTGCATAAACTTCACTAGATTCTTTAACCTCAGGTAACATAGTATTTGGAATTTCTAATATATCCAATAATTCTTGGTCCCATTCTAAATCATGGATATTATAAATCAACGTACGGCTTGCATTCGTATAATCTGTAATATGAGCTTTACCACCAGATAATTTCCACACTAGCCAAGAATCAATAGTACCGAATAATAAATCTCCATTATCAGCTTTCTCTCTAGCACCTTCCACATTATCTAGAATCCATTTAACTTTTGTTCCAGCAAAATATGGATCTAGTAAAAGACCTGTTTTTTCTCTAAATTTATCTTCTAAGCCTTGCTCTTTTAATTCTTGACAGATGCCTTGAGTTTGACGAGATTGCCAAACAATCGCATGATACACTGGTCTTGATGTTTTCTTATCCCATACTACCGTAGTTTCACGTTGGTTTGTAATACCAATACCAGCTATTTGATCAGCACCGATGTTTTCTTCATTTAAAACTTCCGCCATAACAGCTAAAACGGATGTCCAAATTTCATTGGCGTCATGTTCTACCCAGCCTGATTTTGGAAAATATTGTTTGAATTCACGCTGTGCAACTCCTTTAATTTTTCCATCTTGATCAAATAGAATTGCTCTCGAACTCGTAGTACCTTGGTCGATTGACAAAATATATTTTTCCATAATGATTAGCTCCCTCTTCAAATGTTCGTAATACGAATTACATATGTAATTCACATTGATATATATATTTCTCTGTACCCAATTTTTATTAGTTCACTCAACTAATAATTTTATATTAATACAATGACAATAATATCTAGTTATATTTTAACGTAAATACACTTAAATTAAACGTAATTAATATATAGTTTCTATACCTTTAGCATTTTTCGCTTTATTTAACGTTACGCCTAAAATAAGTGTGATAATTAATAATACGATAGCAACTACCGACATTGTATCAAATGCACCTTTGTAAAATAATCTGTAAATCACTGCACCAATCATACCACCAGTTACAGGTCCTAACACAGGTACAATTGCATATGACCAATTAGAATCACCTTTACCTGCGATTGGTAAAATCGCATGTGCAATACGTGGACCTAAATCACGAGCTGGGTTAATTGCATAACCTGTTGGCCCACCTAGACTTAATCCAATTGCAACGATTAAACTACCGACAATTAATGGATTTAAACCATCAGCAATTTTGTTCATACCAATGAATAAAAGCCCCATTGTTAAAATACCTGTACCAATAATTTCACTCATGAAGTTTGCAAAATAGTTTTTAATGGCAGGTGCTGTAGAAAATACAGCTAATTTTGTGCCTTGGTCTTCTGTGGCTTTCCATTGTGCTAAATACATTAACCAAACTAATGCACCACCAACGATACCACCTAGAATTTGACAGATAATATAGCCTGGCACCATAGCCCAACTAATGGCACCATCCATGGCAAATGCTAAAGTAACTGCAGGATTTAAATGTGCACCTGAAATATTACCTACCGCGTACACTCCCATAGTAACTGCTAATCCCCAACCTGTAGCAATAACAATCCAATCTGCGCCATTCCCATTACTTCTTTTTAAGTTGACGTTTGCAACAACCCCTCCCCCAAATAGTATAAGTATTGCTGTTCCCAAAAATTCAGCAAAATATTCACTCATAAAGACTCCTCCTAAAATAAGACAGGGAGACCCCTACAATTATATCCAGTTGTGAACCACCGGTTTAATTACTGTAGAAATCTCCCATCTCTGTTCTAAATATTAACTTGTGTACATCTTACACCGTTGTTGTAAGCGTTGTCAAATACTTTGTAAAAAAGTTGTCACAACTCAAGTTGATATCACACTATTTTCATCAATACTAAATTGACTAGTCAATGGGTCAATTTGTGCCGTTAACCCATAAGGAATCGCATGTTTGGGCTCATTATGACCAAATGATAAATTATAAAAAACTACCATTTTAGGATTATTGCTTTTTTTAATTATTTTTAATATCTCTTTTTTATAATTTTCATAATATACATTATTAAATGGCTTACCAAAAATCATACCATTCAGGTGATTTAAAATCCCTTGCTTCAGCAATTCCTCTAAATATTTAGCAAACATATCAAGTGTCGGTGTGTCTTCTGAGGTTTCTAAAAATAATATTGCACCATTAAATGCTTCAATTTCAGGAAATATTGATGTATGCATTAAATCAACAAAAGTTTCTAGATTTCCACCTAAAAGGTGTCCGCTCACTTTTTTATTTCCATTTAATATTTCGTATCCTTTTTGTTCTATTTTAGCTCTACATGTATATTTGTTTTGTTTATTCCATTTTAATCCATATGGTCTCATATAAAATGCTGGTTCTATTTTATTTGTATTAAACCAACACTTGTTAATATTCTCCACTGTATATGTATCCATTGCTATATTTTCTGCAAAGTCAGTAAGTAATGCCTGACCATAAAAACTAACTATTCCCATTTTATAAAACATCAAATGTACTGTTGTTGTATCTGAATAACCACTGAATATTTTAGGGTTGTTTGCAATTGCTTGGAAATCTACATAAGGTAAAATACGTATCGCATCTTCTCCGCCAATACAACTAATAATAGCTTTAACTTCTTGATCTTTTACTGCTTCATTTAAATCTTTAGCTCTACATTCTGGATGATTGTGAATAAACGCTACACCTTTTAATGCATGTGGCATTACTTTGACTTTTAAGCCAAATTCATTTTCCAAACGTTGAATGCCTTGTCGAGTTCGCCATAACATATTACTTTCACCTGCTAAACCAGAAGAAAGAGACACAATTGCTACTGTGTCTCCTACTTTCAATTGCTTTGGTTTTATCATTGTCGTCATCCCCTTATACTCGTTCACAACGATTGATTACAAATAAATGAATCAATAATATGGAAATAGTTAAATTTTTATCATTTTAGTGACAATACATGATTCGATTACCATAGTGATCGGTCACTAGTTGTAATATATTTTGCACCATTTGAAACTGCAACATCTACTTCTTCTTTGCTATTTATGAGCCCACCTGCAATTACTGCAGTATTCGTTTCTTCGTTAATGATACGTATTGCTTTAGTAGCAATACCAGGTAAAACTTCCACAAAATCTGGTTCTACACGCTTAATCAATTCGATACTTCTAGATAGTGCATGACTATCTAATACAAACACTCTGAACACGGTTGTAGTATTTAATGATTTTGCTTTATTAATTACTTTTGTCTTAGTTGAAACGATGCCTTTAGGATGATAATTTTGAATGATATATTCACAAGCAAATTCATCATGGCTCATACCTTTGATTAAATCGATATGCATGTATGTTTCAATCTTATTCTTGTTTAATAGACCCATAATACTTTTAACATGTCCGATATGCGCATCTAACATGACACATGCCTTGTAATCGGTCATCGTTAATTTTTCTAAATCTTTCATTGAGCGAACTGCAGGCAAAATATGCGGTTTCAACATGAATTCCTCCTTAGACAATACGTTTAAATAGGCGTTCTAATTCATAATTTGAGAAATTAATAATAATGGGTCTACCGTGTGGACAGGTAAATGGGTCTTCAGTGTCTCTCAATTGATTAACTAAATCTGCCATCTCGTTATTTTTTAGATAGTGGTTAGCCTTGATTGATTTTTTACAGCTCATCATAATCGCAGCTTCTTCACGAATTTTTCTTACGTCAACTTTTTTATGTTCTAATACATATTCGATCATATCCTTGATGATTTCTTCAGCTTCTTCTTTAGGAAACCATACTGGATAGCTATCTACAATGTAATCATGTCCACCAAATGGTTCTAAATGCACGCCTACTTTATCTAATTCATCTTTATATTGATTAATTATCATTAATTCATCTTTTGAAAAATGGAAAGTTAATGGAATCAATAAATTTTGACTTTCATTTACAACATCACCAATTTTTTCTCTGAAATATTCATACTTTATTCTTTCTTGAGCTGCGTGTTGATCAATCATAAACATACCATTTTCATTTTGAGCGATGATGTAAGTGCCATGCACTTGTCCAACAATTTCCATATAAGGTATTCTACGTGTTGGCGAAGCACTCACGCGCCCTTTAATATCTTCTTCACCACTGTGTTGTAAAATGTTATCCGTAGTTGATACTTCGTTATCAGTAGAATCACTACTTGTCGTTTCTAAATCATAAAGCAAATCATTTTGTATTTTCTTATAATCATCATAATCATTTTGTGACTCCTGAATGCCGCTTCGTTCATTATCCGGTTGATTTATATAGGAGGTTGAATTGTCTACACTTGCGTTATTTGCATTATTCACGTTTGGTTCACTTGATTGCTCAACATTTTGCTCAAGGTTATTTTGTTGTTGCCGTTTTTCGAAGTCCATTTTCTGTTGCTCAAATTGGTCTAATACCTTGTTTTTCTTCGTCATTTTATCCATATCATTTTGAGGAATTAAAATACGATCTTTAAATGCTTCACGAATTTTCGTCACAATTAATTCAAAAAGCTGGTCTTCTTTTGATAACCTTACCTCTAGTTTAGTTGGGTGCACATTAACATCTACCAATATCGGATCCATTTCAATATTGATATAGCATATTGGATAACGACCAACCATTAATAAAGTATGATAGCCCTCTAAAATTGCTTTATTTAATAAGAAGTTTTTAATATATCTGCCATTAATAAAGATAGAAATATAATGCTTATTACTTCTAGAATGTTCTGGCTTTGCAAAATAAGCTTCTAAATGATAATCACTTGTATCACCCGTTACATGAACTAGATCTTTTGCAATTTTCATACCATAAATTTCTGCCATGACTTCATTTGTTCTACCTGATCCATTTGTTTTTAATATTGTTTTACCATCAGAAACTAGTGAAATACGGATATCAGGATGACTCATAGCCATACGGTTCACGATATCTGTAATCTTTCCAAGTTCTGTATAGAGACTTTTAATATATTTTAAACGTGCTGGCGTATTATAAAACAATGACTCTACCAAAATATCTGTGCCTCTTTTTGCTTTAGCTGGTTTTCGATTTAAAACTTCCCCATTTTCCACATAAATTTCTTGGCCTTCTTGATTATCTGTACATGTTTTCAATGTCACCTTAGAAACTGAAGAAATACTAGCTAAAGCTTCACCGCGAAATCCTAATGTGCGAATATGGAACAAATCATCATCTGCATCTAATTTACTTGTTGCATGGCGATGGAATACTAAGTCTAAATCATCGATTTCTATACCAGTACCATTGTCAACCACACGTATAGAAGCGACTCCTGATTGTTTAACCTCTATGTTTATTTCTGTCGCTTGAGCATCAATTGCATTTTCTAATAATTCTTTCACAACCGATCCAGGTCTTTCTACTACTTCACCGGCTGCTATTTTATTTGCTAAAGATGTCTGTAATTCTTTTATTTTACCCATTGAATGACCTCACCTCTATTTTAACTGTTTTTGTAATTCACTAAGTTTTACTAGAGCTTCTATCGGTGTCATATTCGATAAATTTAATTGCTTAATTTCAGTCTCAACTTCACTTTGTACCGCAGGATAATCAAATAAATCAAAAGCTGCTTGTTCAAATTGGTGGCTACTTTGTGCTTGCTTGTCATCGTTATAGCTGTGCTCGTTTTCAGATACAAATGATTTTTCTATCGGCGGTGCTTCCACGCCCGATTTAATAACGTTCATTTGTTCATTTGTCGCTTGTCCATGATTATTATTTTGTTCAAATGCATCTAGAATCACTTGTGCGCGTGATATAACTGCTTCTGGTAAATGTGCTAACTTCGCAACTTGGATACCATAACTATCATCGACAGCCCCGTCTTTAACTTTGTGTAAGAAGATAAGCTCACCTTTGTATTCATTTGCTGCAACATGAACATTTTTCAACGAAGGCAACGACTGATCTAATGTTGTTAACTCGTGATAATGTGTAGAGAATAATGTCTTAGCATGAGAAGTATGTGCCACGAATTCAATCATTGCTTGTGCCAATGCTAATCCATCATAAGTAGAGGTTCCCCTACCTATTTCATCAAAAATAATTAAACTATTTTCTGTAGCGTTAGCGAGTGCTTTTTGTGCTTCCAACATCTCAACCATAAATGTACTTTTACCAGAAACTAAATCATCTGCAGCTCCAATTCTTGTAAATATTTGATCAAAAACTGGTAATACAGCTGTTTCACACGGCACATAAGCACCCATTTGTGCCATAATGCTTATGATTGCAACTTGTCTCATATAAGTAGATTTCCCAGACATATTAGGTCCAGTGATTAAATAGATAAACGTATCTTGATCTAAATTACAATCATTTGGCACATAGTCGTTGTGATCCATAACGCGTTCTACAACAGGATGTCTCGAATTTGTTAATTTAAGTGTTTTGTCTTCGCTAAATGCAGGTCTTGCATAATTATATTTTTGTGCTATCTCGGCAAAACTTTGCAAACAATCCAATTCAGAAATAACTTTTGCTTGTTTTTGTAAGCGTTCTGTATATGTCTTTATTTGTTCACGTAATTCAACGAATAATTGATATTCTAATTCAATCGCTTTATCTTCAGCACCTAATATAATGTCTTCTTTTTCTTTTAATTCATCCGTAATAAACCGTTCTGCATTTGATAAGGTTTGTTTACGATGATAACCATATGCAGAAGGGTCAAAACCTTGCAAGTTGGCTCTTGTAATTTCAATAAAGTATCCAAACACTTTGTTAAAGCTAATCTTCAGTGATTTAATACCAGTGCGTTGACGCTCCTTAGTCTGAAGTTCAGCCAACCAAGTTTTACCATTTTTCGATGCTTCTAAATATTCATCTAGCTCCTGATTAAACCCTTTTTTGAATAATCCACCTTCTTTAACAGATATTGGCGGTTCTTCTTTCAAACTATTTTCTAATAATGCTAACAGCTCATCTAATGGTTCAAGTGCTTTAAATTGCTCAGTAGTTTCTGTATCTAAGCGATCTAATAATTGCTTAATATTGGGTATTTCAGAAATTGAATGTTTGAGTTGAATTAGATCTCTAGCATTTACATTACCATAACTCACTCGACCGACTAAGCGCTCGATATCATATACTTGATTAAGATGTTCTCTCAATGTATCTCTCTCTATAAAAAAGTCTATAAATTGCTCAACTGTATCTAGACGTGATTCAATTTGATTTTTGTGAATTAACGGTCTATCAATCCATTGTTTTAATCTTCTTGCACCCATAGGGGTCTTAGTTTCATCCATCAGCCATAGTAATGTTCCTTTTTTACTTTTCAGACGAATACTTTCTGTCAATTCTAAATTTCTTTTTGCATAAAAATCCATTTTCATAAAATCTACTGCTTCATATTTAACAACAGTTTCTATATGAGATAGATCTCGTTTTTGCGTATGAAAAATATAATCAAGTAATAACTGAGTCGCATTGTATAAAGATTGTTCATTACTAGTATTTACTGCATAATGTGCATCTGATATTTCATTCAATACTGTAATCGTTTCAGTTGTTAAACTTATTTGACGTTTTAGTTCTTCAGCAATATGCTCATTTACTACGATTTCATTTGGATTAATGGTTGTTATTTCATTTATTAATGTAGCTTGATCGTTAAAGGAAGTTACTTTTAGTTCTCCCGTAGACACATCACAATAACTTAATGCATAACAGTCATTTATTTGTACAAAGCTCAAAATATAATTATTTTGTTTTTCATCTACGCCACCTTGATCCATAACCGTACCTGGCGTAACGATTCTAACAACTTCACGTTTTACCATTCCTTTTGTCTGTCTAGGATCTTCCATTTGCTCACAAATAGCTACTTTATATCCATTATTAATTAATGTTTCAATATAGCCATCTGCTGAGTGGTAAGGGACCCCACACATAGGAATAGGATTTTCTTTTTTAGCATCACGCTTTGTTAATGTAATCTCTAGAACTCTAGAAGCTTCTTTCGCATCTTCAAAAAACATTTCATAAAAGTCGCCTAATCTAAAAAATAATAAACAATCTTGATATTGTGATTTTATTTTTAAATACTGTTGCATCATTGGCGTTTGGTTAGTCATTTAATCTTTCACAATCCTTCTATTAGTTTCTTACTATTATTTACAATACATTAAATAAACTATTACTTATGTATGTTATATCATTAAATCAGATGGTTGCTCACTTGTTTAACTGATTGCTATTTTTACTTTATAACTAGTGTTTCTATTCTTATATTATTTCGTACTTTTAAACCATATTTCGATATTTTTATTGTCCATTTAACTCTTAAATTTTAACATAACTTTAGTTTTTACGCTTATGCTTACAAATTAGGATTGGTGTACAATGTTGTCAATTAACTACTTGATGAATGATATTTATAAAATAAAAAAGATTAAGCTTCATTTGCACATACAATTAGTTAATTACAAATCTAAATTATAATTAAATCGTTGATATGTTAAAAGCAATGAAACTTAACCTTTTCATATTTATAAGAATCGTTTTAAGATGCCTTTTCTTTTCATAACCATTAAAATAACATAACTAATCATTGCACCAATCACACTTGAAGCAATAAAAGCTATCATTAAAGGCTTGACAGCAAAGTTAGCAAAACCTAATACCCAGGCTAATGGTATACACATAATACTACCAATGATGCCTGTACCTATAACTTCACCGATTGCTGCCATAAAAATATGCTTGCGATAATAGTAAAAACCACTTGCTAATAATACACCTACCATACTTCCAGGAAATGCAAAGAAACTACCGGTACCAAACACCATTCTTAACAGCGAAGAAATAAACGCTTGTGCCAGACCAAACCAAGGCCCCACAAATACCGCACATATCACATTGATTAAATGTTGTATAGGTGCCGCTTTGATAGGCCCAAGTGGTATAACAACAATGCTACTTAACACTACATTTATGGCAATCAATATCGCAGTCAGTGTTAATTTTCTTGTTTTCATATTGCTCATTTCCTTTCTACATATGGATTATGCATTAATCTTTATCTTGTTGAATTTCATTTAAACGGTTTGACATCGTACTAATCATCATTTGCAATAAGTCATTTGCCTCTGCTTGTGATTCTCTAAATTCTTCAACAATAGGTATAATATTGAGGTTTTGCTCGATATCTTGAATTTTATCTTCAGACTGACGCAGTGCCTGCTGTTTACCATAATTTTGTAAATTAACAGACTGTTTCTGCGTTTTTTTCAAGTCTTTCATACGTGTTTCAATATTTTTATTTTGATGAATTTGCTGTTCAATCGCTTGATATTCTTTAACAGTGTCTAATGATTGAATACGTTGCCTGAGTTTATCTGCCTCTGCCAATATTTCATCTTTTTCATACATTATTGTGTCACCACTGCTTTTTCACTAACGCCTAAAAACGTACCATTCAATGAAAACTGTTTAGCTTCATCAACTTTTACATCAACAATCTTTCCAATCATTTCTTTAGGTGCTTTAAAATTAACTAGTTTATTTTTATTCGTATAACCTGCAAGTACAGTATCATCTTTCTTACTAGCACCTTCACAAAGAACTTGTACTGTTTGGCCTTCATATTGTGCCATAGCTTGTTCAGAATAATAGGCTACTTTTTTATTTAACTGTTGTAATCTTGACTTTTTTTCCTCTAATGGTACATTATCTTTCATTTTAGCTGCTGGCGTGCCATCTCTTTGAGAATAAATATACGTATATGCATGTTCAAATGCTACTTCATCATATAAAGTCAATGTTTCTTCAAATTGTTCTGCTGTTTCATTTGGATAGCCTACAATAATATCTGTTGTTAAAGCAACATCAGGTATTTTTGACTTAATACGATTGACTAAATCTAGATAGCTTTCTCTAGTATATTTACGTCCCATAATTTTAAGAACAGCATTATTTCCTGATTGTACGGGCAAATGCACATGTGGAACGATGTTTCCACCGTTAGCAATCACTTCTATCATACGATCGGTGAAATCCCATGGGTGACTCGTAGTGAAACGTACTCTAGGAATATCTATTTTCGAAATATCTTCTAGCAAGTCGCCAAGTCCATATTCTAATCCATCAATATCCTTACCGTATGAATTAACATTTTGACCTAATAGTGTAACTTCTTGATATCCTTGACGAGCTAAATCTCTAACTTCGTCTATAATATCTTGTGGTCTTCTACTACGCTCTTTACCTCGTGTAAATGGCACAATACAGTATGTACAGAATTTGTCACAGCCATACATGATATTAACCCATGCTTTTATATTACCTTTTCTGACTTTAGGTAAATTTTCAATTACATCGCCTTCTTTAGACCAAACTTCTACCACCATTGCTTTTGAGAGATAAGCTTCTTCGAGTATTTCAGGCAGTCTGTGTATATTATGCGTACCAAAAATCATATCCACATTTTGATATGATTTTAATATTTTATTCACGACTGATTCTTCTTGAGACATACAACCGCAAACACCAATAACTGTTTCAGGTTTTTCTTTTTTCAAGTGTTTTAAATTGCCAATCTCGCTAAACACTTTATTCTCTGCATTTTCACGAATTGCACAAGTGTTAATTAAAATAACATCCGCTTCATCGATTTCTTCTGTTGGCTGATAACCTAAAGCACTTAAAATACCTGCCATTACTTCTGTATCATGTGCATTCATTTGGCAACCATATGTTTTTATTAAAAATGTTTTACCTTTACCCATACCACGATATTTTTCATCGATTTGAAAATCACGGTTATAATGTACTTTTTCTTTACCACGTTTACGTGCTTCTTTTAAACTTGGTGGTTGGTATACATGCTCAAAATACTTACTATAATCTTTTGTCTTCTTATCGCGCTCGGCCAAAACATCTATAGAAGTTTGCTTTCTTTGTTCTTCATTCACGCTAACAAAACCCTTTCTATATCATAAAAACTATGAACAAACGCATTAAAATAGATCTTATCTCGCTGTTTTACAATCGAGTCGTTCAAAGTTCTATAACTTTATCTATAATCATTATTTCATTATATTAAATTTAGCAATAAAGTGCAAAAGTCATCTACAATAATGAATGTTGATTTCAAAAGTACATTTTACAATAAAAACCATCTTGATTAAATATACTTTGTCCAATAACAAACATTTTTAATAAAATAATGATACAAAAATAAGGCACTTACGTATCATTTAATAACATTTATTAAATAAACGATGTACCTTATAGTTACGACTTTAATTTTAATTTTACAATATCATAATGCAATACCTTACTATCAAGAAAACTACTTAGATTTCATCATATTTTCCAGTTAAAGTTTCAATCGTTATACCTTCTGGAACATGATAAAATTTCACTTGACTGATAGTACTTGGTATTTCTAGTTCTACCATTCGCTCATTAAGCTTTTGGATTAATATTAAACATTCATTCATCTCACCTTGTACAGTTGTTTCTAAAGGTCCAACGCGATAATCCAAACCAGAATCATCGATCACTTGAATTGCTTCATCTACGTAAGGTATAACATCTTCACCATTAGCAGTTTTAGGAATAATTTGTACACTCATTAAAGTATCATTCATACTTGTTCAACCCCTTAAATTTTACTTACCTTCAGTTTACCAAAACATTAACTTAAGGTATAGAAATCGAAAGCTTTGTTTATTTATTGATAGGTTTCGTTTATAAGTGACATCATCATATTTTTAGCAACGTTACCACCATTTGAAGCCGCATCGATTAATTGGCTAGGAAAATTGTCCTTAGTCTCTCCAGTTACATATAATCCATTAATATTTGTTTCTCCATATGGTGATGATTTGATTTTGCCCTGTTCATCACGTTCTAACAATATATTATTTAGGAAATTGAATTCGGTATCCCATCCCATTTGTGTAAATGCACCTTCTATTTTTATGACACTACCATCTTCTAATTCGACTCCTTTTAATTGTCCCTGATCTCCTAATAGTTTTTTGATCGTTGTTGAACAGACCTCAATATGGTGTTGTTCTAAAAATTTAATTGCCTCTGGCTCTAACGTTTCAATACCATTAGTAAATACAGTGATTTTTTTCGAAAAATTTCTCAATAATTTAACAATGTGTATTACATCTTTATCAGAGTAAAATACGCCTAATTGAGTATGTTTCATTTCAAAGCCATCACACCAAGGACAATAAAATACCGTTTTACCGTAAAAGGATTCAATATTATTTATTTTAGGTAAATGTTCTCTAACACCTGTAGCAACAAGTATTTGCTTGGCTGTATAGGATTTTGATGCTGTTGATACTTTAAATCCGGATTCAATTTGTATAATATCTACGACCCTTGCATTCACTATGGATACATCTTTGTATTTGGATACATCTTCTATAGCTTGTTGTTTAAATTTTTGTGGAGAAATACCATCTTGCGTTAAATAACCATGTGATAATTGAGTAACTTTATTTCGTGGTTTATCTTCATCAATGACTAATGTATGCATCATTCCTCTACCAAAATTCAAGGCAGCGCTCATACCTGCTGGGCCACCGCCTATGACAATTACTTCATATTCCATCATTCCACTCCTTTTATTTACACGTCTATTAAAGACTTTTAATATCTATAATAGTTTTAAAAAAGTGTATAGAAATAGTTTATGCTTTGCTATTTCTATACTATAAAATTATTTAACTACAGGTTTTAGCAGACTCGATAGTTTCTTTTGCTTCAAAGTTGTTACCAAAGTTGTTTCAGCATCTTCCATTATAGCTTTGATAGGACAGCCTTCATCATGATTAAAAGTGTCTTCTAATAAACTTTGCTCCCCATCTATCGTAACAATGACTTCATAGATAGATACTGAATCCCATCCATTCTTTAATTGATATCCGCCTTTAGCACCACTACTAGCAGAAATGATATTACGCTTAACTAAACGTGTCATTACTTTTGATAAATAAGTTGTAGAAACACCTAAAACTGATGCTAAGTCTTGTACAGGAATCTTTTTTTGATCACCTTGATTATTAATCATAAATAACAGTGCATGTAAAGCATAATCAGTCGCTTTTGAAAATTTCATAAATTTATCATCTTCCTATTATAGATATAATAAATCTATAATAACTTATTTGTTTTTCTTTTTCAATATTACACTAAATTTTTAGTAGCATTAATAATTGCATCTGCAAAATCATACATAAACTGAGCCCAGTTACTACTGTTCTCTCTACTTTTTTTATTATAACGTTCATTTTCAAACAATTTCTTTCTTATTCCTGAGGTTAACTCGAGTTGGACACCTTTCTCAGTTTTACAGCAATTTATAATATTGTCATCATGCGCACCAGACATATGTGATGGGGCTTGTCTGACTATTATCCCTAATTTTTCAAATTCTGCCGTCATCTCATCCATTAATTGCTCATCCTTACCACCCATATAGACAATTTCATCTTCACCTTTACAACCATGTATCGCGATGGCATATTGATTATTTGCAATCATTTTCATTAATTTAGGTTCATCATAATTTCTGGACGTCACATGTAATTCTGCATTACCTTTTGTTCTAATTGCTTTAAACGTAAAGTAGTCAAAACCACCTTTTTCAGCTGTTAATTCCGCCAATTCGGTAGTAGCAGGTTCTATTGCTCCGCCATGAATTGCAGTTATGATAACGTTGCTATTTCGGTCAATTGAATTAATAATCCAATCCGTATTTTCCTCTGTTAGCTGCATTAATTCCGTCATAGATTTAAATTGATCAGCCATTGATTATCCCCCTCAATTTTTTATATGTACACTTTTTGTATACCACATTTTAGCGTCCATTATTTTAAATCACTGTTAAGTTTTTGATAATTTATTAACTCAATTTTTACAGTTAACTATTACTGATTATTGATTGCTTTAATCATAGCTTTTGAAAACGCTTCTAAATAGGTTGACCAGTTCGAACGATTTTCTCGGTCTTTTAAATCAAATTTTTTATTAACAAAACAATGCTTCCTAAAGTTAACAGTCAATTCTAACTGTACCCCCATACCTTTTTGACCACAATTCACAAAGTTATCCTGTTGTTTACCAGAAATATGAGAAGGTGCATCCTTTGTAACGATTCCTGTTTCATTTAACGTTTGTTTTATTTGCGCAATCAGTGATTTATCTCTACCACCGATATACACTTCATTTTTCTTACCCATGCAACCATGTATAGATATAACTTGAGCATGTTCAGTCACAATCTTTTGTAATTTTGGCTCGTCAAAATGAATTGAAGTTACATGAAGTTCATTGTTTTTATTTTTTCTTACACCTTTAAAACTATAAAAACTATAGTTACCTGTTTCACTTAAATGTTGTGCAACTTCAGTAGTTCCTCTTTCTATAGCACCGCCATGGACAGCAGTAATAAGTACTGGTGAATCTCTTTCACACGTTTGAATTTCCCAATCTTTATCTTCATTTGTGTAAGTTAATAATTCCGTCATTGTTTTAAAGTAATCAACCATATCTCTCTAACCTTCCATTTTTCGTATATAAATATAAAACTAGCTGATTCACAAATATAAAACAATGATTTTTTCTATGAAAATCATCTTTTGTGATCAGCTAGTTATTTTACGCTATTGATTATTATTTAAGTAGATAAACGATTATACAAACTGTTTTGTTAAGTCTTTAAATTGTTGTTCATCAAGGTGAATATCTTTTTTGGCTAATGCTGTACCTTCTATTTCTTCAATTTGAGATTCATAAGAAGGTGTTTCCGTGTCTTGATATACAATGCCTTTAAGTAATGAATTATACTCTAAAACCTTTTGAGTAGCTTTTTGTTTGTCGGTCGCATCAAAATCTTCAATTTCATCAATACTTGTAAGATTTTCTTTAAACCAATCATAAGTGTTGACTTTATTATATGTTACACATGGAGAGAATACGTTAACGAATGAAAAACCGTCATGGTTAATTGCATCTTCCAACATTTTAGTTAATCCTTTAATATCACTAGAAAAACCTTGTGCAACAAATGTAGCACCTGAAGACAACGCAAGTTCTAATGGCGCAACATTTTTTTCAATATTACCTTTAGGCGTAGATTTAGTCACAAACCCTTGTGCTGATGAAGGTGATGTTTGTCCTTTAGTTAAACCATAGATTTGGTTATCCATCACTATATATGTCATGTTCATATTTCTACGCAACGCATGGATCGTATGTCCCATACCAATCGCATACCCATCACCATCACCACCAGAGGCAATTACGGTCAAGTCTTTATTAGCCATTTTCACGCCTTGTGCTAATGGTAATGAACGACCATGGATCCCATGTACACCGTATGAATTAACATAACCTGATAAGCGGCCTGAACACCCGATACCTGTTATAATTGCAACTTCTTCAGGTTCTAGCCCAACATTTGCAGCTGCTTTTTGAATAGCTGCTTGAACAGAGAAATCTCCACAACCTGGGCACCAATTGGGCTTCACATTATTTCTAAAATCTTTAAATGTTGCCACTTATACCAACTCCTTTAAATTTTTGGCAATTTCTAATCCTTTGGCTTCTATTTCATTTGGTAAGAATGGCGTACCATCATATTTCGTTTGATTAATTAATTTATCTCCAACGTTCACATTCATTTTTAATATATTGGAAAGTTGTCCTTGATAGTTATGTTCCACAACGACAACTTTTGAAGCTTTATCAACCGCTTCTTGTATCGTTTTGCTTGGGAAAGGATGTAGTTGTCTGATTTGTAAATGATTAACCTTCAATCCTTGTTGCTCTAACCTTTCTTTACCTTCTTGAATCGCACCTTTAGTAGAGATGAAACCTAAGTAAAGTATGTCTGCTTCATCATGGACTGCATTATTTTCTACAGGTTGATTGATCAATAGATGTTCTGTTTTTCGCATCCGTTTATCCATTTGCTGTTGTCTGTTATCAGCTGCTTCACTTGTCTTACCTTCTTCATTATGTTCCACACCTGTGACATGGTGGATGCCCCCTTTAACTCCAGGGATTGGTCTTGGAGAGACCCCACTTTCAGTCAACGCATATCGTTTGAAGTATGTTTTATCATCTTCATCTCTTTCTATATCCGATTGAATCGTTTCTCCTCGGTTTATTTCAATTTTATTATAATCTAATGATTCTACAGTTTGTTTACCTAATGACAATTGTAAATCACTTAAAATAATGACCGGGCATTGATACATTTCAGCAAGATTAAAAGCTTCTATCGTAAGGTAAAATGCATCTTCAGCATCTGTTGGTGCTACAACTATTTTAGGTATATCGCCATGCGTACCGTAGATCATTTGCATAAGGTCTGATTGTTCTTGCTTGGTAGGCAATCCAGTGGACGGACCGCCGCGTTGTGTATTAATTACAACAAATGGCGTTTCCGTCATACCAGAAAGGCCAATTGCTTCCATCATGAGTGAAAGACCAGGTCCAGCGCTCGCTGTAAATGCACGTACGCCAGCATAGTTAGAGCCTATTGCCATATTTGCCGCAGCGATTTCATCTTCAGTTTGTACAACAGTCCCCCCAACTTTGGGTAAATTTTCAATCATATATTCCATGATTTCAGATGCTGGTGTAATAGGATAAGCTGCCATAAATCGAGAACCAGCTGACAACGCACCTAGACCTATCGCATCATTGCCAATCATATATAGATGTGGTGTACCTTCTGTTTTTTCTAAAACAAAATCACCATCAATATGACTTAATTGTTCGTTCATTAAACGGTAACCTTCATTCAATGCTTCAATATTCATTTCTACAACTTTATCACCTTTTTTAGTAAACATATTGGTGATAAGTGTCTCAAAATCTGAAATGTCTAAGTTCATTACTGCACAAGTCGCTCCAACCGCGACCATATTTTTCATTAAAGTAGTGCCTAATTCTTTCGCAGTGGCAGTAAAAGGTAGCGCAACCAATTGTGCGTCACAATGCTCAGGTTTTTCTGGTTTAGCTTTACTATCAGCAATAATCACACTGTCTTTACGCATCTCATGGTGGTTCACTTCAATTGTTTCTTGATCAAATGCGATTAATATATCTAAATCATCACTAATTGCATGTACTGGTGATGTTGATACTCTAATTTTATTATTTGTATGACCGCCTTTGATTCTACTTGAAAAATGACGATACCCATATAAGTAGTATCCTTTACGGTTCATAGCAGTGGCAAAGATTTCACCTGTTGATTCGATGCCTTCCCCTTGTTGTCCGCCCACTTTCCATGATACTTGAGATTTCATATCATCTAGCCTCCTAGTGGTTATAATAATTCATATTTCATCATACCAAAACAAACCACGCTTTTACTATGAAAAGAGCGGTTTATTTTAAAATTCATACTAATGGACGATTATTTAAAAGGATGGTCATCATTGATAAGAATACGTTCGATACGTTTTGTTTTACCATCTTTATTTAAATCTATAATCACACCTGATAATACACTACGACCTTCGTCAGGAACAACATGTCTTTGTGGTAAGCTTGTGATAAAACGCGTAATCACCTCTTCACGATTAATACCAAGAATACCATCATAGTATCCTGTCATACCTACATCTGTAATATATCCTGTGCCTCCAGGTAATATTCTTTCATCTGAAGTTTGGATATGTGTATGCGTGCCGACAACAGCACTAACTCTATTATCTAAATACCATCCCATTGCATTTTTTTCTGAAGTCGTCTCAGCATGAAAGTCAACAAAGATATAATCTGTTTCTTTTTTTGCTTCAGTTACTAACGCATCAGCTTTTTTAAATGGATCATCAATATCTTGCATAAATGCTCGTCCCTGTAAATTAATGATAGCCAATTTGATTTCGTTAATTTGAATGTAGCGCATACCAACACCAGGTGCTTCATCTGGAAAATTGGCAGGGCGAACCATGCGATTGGCATTTTCTATAAAATCATAAATTTGTCGTTGACCATATGTATGATTACCCATTGTCATAAAATCAACGCCTTCTCTTAATAAAGATTTGTATATTTTTTCAGTCAAACCTTTACCATGTGCTGCATTTTCTGCATTTACGATTGTAACCGTAGGTTTATAAGTTTGTTTCAACTTGGGCAAATAGTTTGAAATAGCTTCTCTACCTATTTTACCAACAATATCCCCAATAAATAAAATTCTCATTTACGTGTCATCCTCTCTTACTGTTAGTTTAATTGAAATTAACGATGATGAAAAGGCTCTTTAATAAATATTCATAAACATTACTTTGTTTTAAATTTATGATTGGTGGTAATATTTATATTGTAGTTATGTATCATTTCAAAAAAATAGGAGTTGTATGTAAGATATGTCAATTAATATTGATCCACAACATTTTGCTGATTTAGTTGTTTCTGCAAACCCTTCAAATAGTGACAATCCGGAGGAGATTGCTAAAGATAGCTTGGAGTTATATATCAATGCTTATAGACTTGCTGAAAGATATGCCAATATCTCCACAAATTGTTATGACACTGCCGAAGTAATTAAAGAATTAAGTAAAGTAGATTTAGAATTAAAATAACTTAACGTAATTCACAGTAATAAAAGAGACTGAAGTATAGTGTTTAGTTTCAAAACAAAGGAGTCTGGGGAACATTATTGTTCATCCTAGACTCCTTTATTTTTTCCAGATTTCTAACCTAGTCTTTTGAATTAAAGCATGTACCATGTACGAGTGTGATTGTGCTGTAATATGGTTTACATAATCCGAGCTTGCAATAGCTCTCACAAATAAATCATTCTATCCAATCCAAGTGTCAGCTGTTACGAGTGAAATATGTTAAATCGAAAAAGTGTGAAGTTAACCACAATGTATTTTTACTTTAACTATACTTCTTAATAATATCGGTTTTACAAACTAAAAATAACTGCTAGTAAAATTTTACATCTCTACTAGCAGTTATTCCGTAACTTAATTAAGTTCTTATTTATTATTTTGCGTATTCAATTGCTCTAGTCTCACGAACAACTGTCACTTTTATATGGCCAGGATATTGAAGTTCATCTTCAATCTGACTCTTAATATCTCTTGCTAAGCGGTGTGACTTTAAGTCGTCGATAGTTTCTGGTGATACGATAACTCGAATTTCTCTACCAGCTTGGATTGCAAATGCTTTTTCAACACCATCATAACTTTCTGAGAGTGTTTCTAGTCTTTCTAACCTTCTAATATAATTTTCTAGGGTCTCTTTACGAGCACCTGGTCTTGCAGCTGATAGTGCATCTGCTGCTGCAACTAATATAGAAATAATAGAAGTTGGTTCTACATCACCGTGATGTGAATGTATAGCATTTAATACTGTTTCACTTTCAGCATATTTTTTAGCTAATTCTACACCAATTTCAACGTGACTGCCTTCAACTTCATGGTCGATAGCTTTACCAACATCATGAAGTAGTCCAGCACGTTTGGCTAATGTAACATCTTCTCCTAATTCAGCCGCTAACATGCCGCTTAAATGGGCAACCTCTATAGAATGTTTTAACACATTTTGACCATAGCTAGTACGATATTGTAAACGACCTAGAATTTTAACTAAATCTGGATGCATATTATGCACATTAATTTCAAATGTTGCTTGTTCACCAGCATCTCTTATAATATCGTCAACTTCTTTTCGAGCTTTTTCAACCATATCTTCAATTCTTCCAGGATGGATACGTCCATCTGAAACAAGATTTACTAATGCAGTTCTTGCAATTTCGCGTCTAATTGGGTCAAAACCTGATAGAATAACTGCTTCTGGTGTATCATCTATAATTAAATCAATACCAGTTAACGTTTCTAACGTTCTTATATTTCTACCTTCTCTACCAATAATTCGACCTTTCATTTCGTCATTTGGTAAATTAACAACTGATACTGTAGATTCTGAAGTATGCTCTGCAGCTAACCGTTGTACAGTAGTTGCTAATAATTCTTTTGCATTTTTATCGACTGCTTCTTTTGCTTCTTTCTCTTTTTCCTTAACAAGTATTGCAATATCATGTGACAATTCTTCCTCGACTCTTTGAAGTTGTTCGTTAGCAGCTTCTTCTTGAGTGAGACCAGAGATGCGTTCTAATTCTTGTTCATGCTTATTTATTAATGACTGAACACTACTCTCTTTTGCATCTACTTGTTGTTGTCGTTCTTCAAGTTTAGACTCTTTTTGCTCTAAAATCTCATCCTTTTTATCTAAAAGATCAGATTTTCGCTCTAAGTTTTCTTCTTTTTGAAGAAGTCGTGCTTCTTGCCTTTGAAGATCACCGCGTCTTTCACGAAGTTCATTTTCACTTTGCTCTTTTAAGATTTGATTCTCTTCTTTAGCTTCAAGGAGCTTTTCCTTCTTAATATTCTCTGCTTCTTTATTACCATGTTCGATAATATCTTCTGCAGTTTGTCTTGCTTGTAATTGCTTTTGATGCAATATATTTCGGGCAATAATATACCCTACAACAACTCCGAGAATAATACCTAGCAAAATGAGTAGGAGGTTTAATAAATTCACACAAACACCCCCTTTTTCTAGGATTTTGCTCTGTATATCAAATTCAATATGATTATATGAAGTTATATAAGAATCATACAATGTAATTGTACGGTTTCAAACTAAGAAGTGTCAAGGTGTGCAACTACATTAATTAAATATTTGAATAGCTTCTTTTACATTAAAATAGTTACAGTTACTGCTATTGCTTATTTCTTGTTGTTTTTTCATCATAAAAAATTTTTATTTAATAATTTTAAACCTATATGCAATTACAAAAAAATAAGTGTGTATTTATAAATACACACTTATTTTATAAGAAAATTTATAATATTTTAACTTAATTTATAAGTTACTCATCTTTTTCATCAAAAAGTGTAGCTGGTGCATCTTCTTCCTCTTTTTCATCTACATCACCATCAAAAATACCTAGTTTTTCTCGCAATTTCTGATCGATTTCTTGTTTAACTTTTGGATTTTCTTTTAAATATAATTTAACGTTTTCTTTACCTTGACCCATACGCTCACCATTATATGAATACCAAGCACCCGATTTATTAACGATTTCATTTTCTACACCAAGGTCTATGAGCTCTCCTTCTTTAGAGATACCTTTTCCGTACATCATATCAACTTCAGCCACTCTAAATGGAGGTGCTACTTTGTTTTTTACCACTTTGATTTTTGTTCTGTTACCAACAATTTCTTGACCTTGTTTCAACTGTTCAGCACGACGAACTTCTAAACGTACAGAACTATAGAATTTTAATGCACGTCCACCTGGTGTCGTTTCAGGATTACCAAACATAACGCCAACTTTTTCACGAATTTGGTTTATAAATACAGCAGTTGTATTTGATTTAGAAATAGCACCAGACAATTTACGTAATGCTTGTGACATTAAACGTGCTTGTAAACCGACATGTGTATCGCCCATTTCGCCTTCAATTTCAGCCTTCGGTGTTAACGCAGCTACTGAATCGACAACGACGATATCAACCGCACCACTTCTAACAAATGCTTCAGCGATTTCTAAGCCTTGCTCACCATGATCTGGTTGAGATAAGTATAAGTTTTGAATATCAACACCTAATGCTTCTGCATAAACAGGGTCTAAAGCATGTTCAGCATCAATAAATGCAGCGATACCACCATTTTTTTGTACCTCGGCTATGGCATGTAATGCAACTGTTGTTTTACCAGAACTTTCTGGCCCATATATTTCTATGATTCTACCTTTAGGGTAACCACCAACTCCTAATGCGTTATCTAGTGTTACCGAACCACTTGATACACTAGAAACTTTACGTGCTTCATTATCACCAAGTTTCATTACTGCACCTTTACCAAATGATTTTTCCATATTTTTAATTACTGTATCTAAAGCTTTTTGACGATCATTATCCAAAACGCTGGACCTCCTAAATGAGATTTATCTCTGAAAAATATCTTAACCATACTATACATTGATTTAAAGTATTCTGCAAGCATTTTGCGAATATTTGTTCGCTACTAATAGAACAATTCTTCACAAAAAGGGAACGTACGTACTAATCATTGTTTGTTTTGAATTATTAATTTTTTTCTCTAAAGTAGTTTAATAATCTAATCAATGAATAGTTTTGTGATCTTTTTTTTATTAAATTTCTATTCTTCGTCATTTTAAATGATTTAATGGTTAGGCATTCGTTTTCTAAAATACCTAAGTATACTGTACCATTTTCATGTAATAATGAAATACCAATTTCAGCATTATACAAATCTTTGACGATACGGCATGAAATTAGTAATTGATGCTCCATATCCTCTTTAGAATTTATAAACTGTTGGTGATGGGGTAACATACCAAATAGCTTATTTGAATAATCATGATCTTTCATTCTAGAATATAATTCGCCATCTGTTACACCATCATAGATTGCAAATGATTGTTTCATATGTGCTAAAAAGGATGATTCTATGGAATTATCATCTGACCCGTAATAATATTTACCTATACGTGACAGGATTTCTTTTTTTACTGGTGCTATTAGTGCTTCACACTCTTGTTTAGAGTTACCATTCGCCGTCAGTCTTATATTAACTTCATGCGTACCAGCTAATGGTGCAATAGTAGGATTTGTTTGATTATCTATCAAATCAATTAAAATAGTTTCAACTTTAGATTCACCTATCCCTGCAAAACGCAATAATTCTGAAAAAATAATACCTTCTCCAGTTAAAAAATATGGTAATAAGCCATCTTTTGCCATCGGTTGCATTTCTTTAGGTGGACCAGGCAATAGAGCGATGTGTTTATCGTTATATTCAATCAGCATACCTGGTGCCATACCTACTTTATTTTCTAAAACTGTTGCACCTTCAATGACTAGTGCTTGTTGTTTATTGTTCGGAGTCATTTCAACATTTTGATCTTTAAAATAATGCTCAATATACATCAATGACTTTTCATCCGTTACTAAATTGCGATCTAATATTTGAGCTACCGTATGCTTTGTTAAATCATCTTTAGTAGGTCCTAATCCACCAGTAAGAATAACAGCATCATATTGTTCCAATGATGAATGTATTGCTCTTTCAAGTCTATTAGGATTATCTCCTACTACAGTGTGTTCTACAACACTATGTCCTATATCATTAAATAATTTTGATAGATATTGACCATTGGTATTTGCAATTTGACCCAGCAATAATTCAGATCCAACTGCTATAATTGATATATTCACACTTTCCCCTCCTTGTCCGAAAGAAAAATTTCGCTATTTAATTTGTTAAACTTATTATTTATATTATAAATCCAATTCTATTTAAAAACTAAAATTTCGTTTGAAGATTATTCTGTCTTAATTAATAACGATTCTGTATCAAGATATACTATTTTAACAAAAAAACTGGAAAGGTGCTTAAAAACACTTTCCAGTTGAATTCATGTTTGCCAGAACCAAACTCATATTATTTAGCCTTAAATACATCTCTACCTTTATAAAAGTATTCAATACCAGATAGAATCGTAAAGAATACCCCTATGTATAATAGCACCTGACCTATTGGAAAACCAATCCATGTAGCTAATGGGTCGCCTAGTAAAATCCATACTAACGCAATCATCGTAACCGCCGTTTTAATTTTACCTAATTGGCCTGCTGCGCTTACAAAACCTTGTTCGATTTGTAATAAACGTAACCCTGTAACCGCAAATTCACGTGCAATAATAATAATCGCAACCCATGAGTTTGTTAACCCAATTTCAACAAGAGCAATCAAAGCACTTGAAACGAGTAATTTATCTGCTAATGGGTCTAAAAATTTACCCATATTTGTAACAAGCTGCCATTTTCTTGCTAAGTAACCATCTGCAAAGTCACTTAACGAAGCAACAATAAAGATAATACCACTAATCAATAATTCAATTCTAATTTCATATCCACCAATAAAAGTTACATTACCAAAACCAAAATCTACTAAAGCGAATAATAGAAATACTGGAATTAATATAACTCTAAAGACAGTTATCCAATTCGGAATATTCATTTCAAATCCTCATTTCTATATATATAACTTACAACAAAACTACAATAACATTTTTTATAAAAATAATACCGCTAATATCCACAGTATGGCAGTGATAATAATCACTAGACTTATTACTACTGCTAACTGCAGAGGTTCTTTGTTTTTACTACGATAAGTAGGTTGATGATCTGAAGAAAAAGCATCAATCGTTTCTTTCAAATTGTTATCATGATTAGGAATTTCATCTCTATGTGCATGAATAAGCTGTTCAGCATCAATATTTACAGCCTTTGCATATTTGCGAATAAAACCTTCTACATAATCTGCATTTTTAAGGGACTCAAAATCATTATTTTCAATGAGTGTTAAAGCTTGGCGTTTGATTTCTGTTCGGTTTTCTAATTCTGTTAATGTCATACCTAATCTTTCGCGACGTCCTTTTAAAGTTTGACCAACTAAACTCACGATGTTAGTCCTCCTCATCCATTATCTTTTACTATTCAAAAAATCCAAAACCACCACCGAAAACATCGTCACCGAAATCAAGATTATTTTTACTTTTTACGGTATGTTTTTTCATTTCTTCATAATGGATTTCTTGATTTTTATTTTCTCTTAGCTCAATGATATAATCAAAATCACTCATCTCATAATCACTAGTTTCCACAAATAAATCTGGATGTTCTACAACTTTAATCGCTGGTAAGCTCATAACTTCTTTCACTAATTCTTGATGTTTTTGGTTAGATTCTCTGGCTGTAACCGCACCATCAATAATATAGACATGATCAGAATCATACTCACCTTTGATGAGCGAACTACGAACAGTTTGTTTAATTAGCGTAGAACTAATAAATAGCCAACGCTTATGGGCACAGACACTACCAGCAACAATCGATTCAGTTTTACCTACTCTAGGCATACCTCTAATACCGATTAATTTATGCCCTTTTTCTTTAAATAATTCGGCCATAAAATCTACTAATAAACCTAAATCTTCTCTTTCAAAACGAAATGTTTTTTTATCAGCAGCATCTTGTTCTATGTATCTACCATGTCGTACAGCCAATCGATCTCGTAATTCTGGTTTACGCAATTTAGTAATAGAGATGTCATCAATTTCACTAACGATATTTTCAAATCTACTAACTTTTTCAAGGTTATCCGATTTAATTAATAGACCTCTTCTGCCTTCGTCAATGCCATTTATTGTAACAATACTAATACCCATCATACCTAATAAACTGGAAACGTCACCTAATAATCCAGCTCTGTTCATTGTAATTTCATATTCTAAATACCATTCTTTTTTTGTAGCAACTGTCATGGCATATACACCCCTTAGTTTATAAATCGCAACAATGCGCTTTGACTAAAATCTATCACATTTTCAGTTATTTATTTAATGAAAAAAGCATAGTCCCACATAAATAATTTAAAAAGTAATGTAATGAATGATATTGATATTATATCATTGAATGATTCACAGGTGGTTTATTTTTTCTATTATATCAAAAATTATAAATACCAAGCACCATTCACTTTTTGTATTGTACCAGTGACACTTTTGGCTAATGGATTACAAAGATAACTACAAGTATGGGCAACTTCTTCTGGTTCAATAAATCTTTGTTGTGGTAAATCTTGAGATAAAGTTTCAAGATCATTTTCTCCCCAAGCTTTTAACATATTACCACTTACAAAACCAGGTGCGATCGCGTTCACAGTGACTGAAGTCAATGATAATTCTTGACTCAGTGCTTTTACGAAGCCAATTTGAGCTGACTTCATCGCCGAGTAGACTGTTTCCATACTCGCACCTGTTTCTCCCCATATTGATGAAATAACTATAATCCGCCCATTTTGACTTTGTCGTAACTGGTCTACAAAATATCTACACATTCTAATGAATTGGCGCACGTGAATTTGATAATGCTCATCAATCATTGCATCCGTCATATCTTGCAACTGACCATACAATGCAGTGCCACTCGCATAAATAAGACAATCTAAATTTTTTATAAAATGAAAATATTGGTTAAAATCATCTACGTTGCGCAAATCACATTGTACCAATTGCACTGAACTATGGTTGAACTGAAACTTTAATTTATTGATATCTGTATTATTATAATGAACGATGACTTCATACCCATCAGATAATAAGCGATTAACGATTGCAGAACCAATTGACCCTGAGCCACCTATAACTAAAGCTTTCATTGTTTATTTCATCTCCAAACGACTATCTACAATTTGGGATAAATTCAAACTCGATTGTGCCGTTTCATTTACGCTTTCCAATGTAATACTTTCAACAATATCTAATAGATCAAATAAACTTACACCTTCAAAATAAAGTTTTGTATATTGGTTCGCAATATATTCAGGCGAATTCAAACCAGATATAAACTCACCAATAAATTGCTTTTTCAATAAATTAAATGCTTCTGTATCAGTTAAATTGCCCTGTTTTGCTTCGAGTTCATCCATCAATAATTTTTTTAACTTATCTGGTTGTTGAGTCGCACTGGTAATCATGGAAAAACTATATGTAGGCTCTAATACAAATTGATACCCAAATGTTTCATCTATCAACTCTTCATTAAGTAACATTTGATAAAAGTCAGTTTCTTCACCAAATAGTAATTCAAAAAACAAAGTCATTTCTAAATCTTTTTTTACCAATAATCTATCTGGCACATCAGTTAATGGCATATTTTTAAAGCCAAGCATAATTCGAGGTGATTGCAATTTCATCTTTTCAGTGACTACTTTTTCTTTTACACTATCCTGTTCTTTTAAAGAATCCCTAACTATTCGAGGTTGATTCGTTTTATCTCTTTGATTTTCATGGTCAGCAACAACATTGTAAATATGGTCTACATCTACATCTCCAACAACAAATAAAACCATATTAGAAGGATGATAGAATGTTTCATAGCATAGGTATAAATCTTCTTTAGTTATTTCATAAATACTTTCTACACTACCAGCTATATCTACACGAATTGGATGTGATTCATACATAGCTCTTAATGTATTAAACATTAATTTATATCCAGGTTGCTCTTGATACATTTTTATTTCTTCAGCAATAATACCTTTTTCTTTATCTACAGATGCTTCGGTAAAGTATGGTGTTTCAACCATGGTTAACAAGCGTTTTATATTACTTTCAATATTATCTGTTGCACTAAACAAATAACTTGTTCGGTCAAAACTAGTAAAGGCATTTACTTGTGCATTATCTTCTGCAAATGCAGTAAACAAGTCTTCTTCCTCATTTTCAAATAGTTTATGTTCTAAAAAGTGCGCTACACCATCTGGTACAGTAACATAATCTTCACTGCCATGTGGTTTAAATTTACGGTCTAAGGAACCAAATTGAGTTGTATATGTAACAAATGTTTTCTGAAAGCCAGTTTTAGGGATGACAAATAATTTCAATCCATTATTTAACTCAGCTTCATATACAGTTTCATCTATTTGCTTATAGTATGTGCATTGCATTAATAATTACCCCCTTTCGTTAAAACATAGATTGTATTGAGTTCTATATTTTTTGCTAAATCTATGATTTCAGCATAATCCACATCTTGAATGTGTTTAATGTACGCTTCCTCTGATATACCATGTTCTAATAGAATATTATTATTTAATATCTCTATGATGCGTTTAGGACGGTCATATGACTCTTGACGCTGTGAAATAATAATCTTTTTAGCAAGTTCTAATTTTTCTTCGCTAAATTGACCTTGTTGGAACTTTTCAAATTCCGCAATAATTGTATCTTTCGCTACTTCATATTTGTCAGATGAAACACCACTAAGAACAAACATAAAACCATTTTTTGCATCTATTTGGGAATGAATTGAATATGCTAAACTTTGTTTTTCTCGTACTTCGTTAAACAAAACGGAAGATGGGTCTCCGCCAAACATAGTATTAAAAACAACACTTGCAAAATATTGTTTATCTCCAAATTGTACAGGCAATTTAAATCCAATATTTAATTTAGCTTGATCCACTTCATCTGTCTCAATAATTTCTTGTGGCACATTATCTGCTTGTGGCACTGGCGTCGCATGAGATTGTTTGAATTGGAATGGTTTTATATCAAAATAAGTTTTGATTTGAGATTTTACTTCTTGTTCATCTACATTACCCACGACATAAACAGCACAATAGTCGTTGTGTAGCATAGATTGATATGTATGATATAAATTTTCAGGTGAAATATCTGCTATGTAATCTACTTGTCCTGAAGCTAGGTGACGATATGGTTGTTCACCAAACATATACTTCAATAAATTTAAAAAAGATATTTGAGATTTATTATCAACCATTGCTTCTAATTTTTTAGTTAATAAAGCTTTTTCCTGTGAAACGAAGTTTTCGTCAAAACGATCATTAACAACTAAAGGATTCCAAATCATTTCTCTCAACAAATCTAAACCTTTTTCAAATAATGGGGTTTGATCAGTAAGATAGCGCTCATTCACTAATTCCAATGATATTGTGATGACATGTTTGTCTTTAAATTTTGAGACAAAGCTATTAACATACGCGCCATACAATTCTGAAAGATGACGGTTAAACGCCTTGTCTGTTGGCCATTTTTTTGTAGCACGCACGAGTAACTTACTGAGAATTGATCGAGCTGTCATGGTTTCACTATCTAATGGTGCCATAAATTTTAAAGTAATTGTGGTCGTTTTGAACTTTGTTGTTGGTAACACATTAATATGCAAATTATTTTGTTGTTCATTAATTTTCAAATTGTCAAACCTCACTTTCATAATTTTGTTATTATATACTATTTCTAACCGTTTTAAATTTTACTAAACTACTTTTGAAATAATTAAAAGAATAAAGTATTGGTTGATCATTTTTATCATAATGAATTAATTTCAATAACATAAGTCCTTCATGCGGCGAAGCATCTAAAACATCCGAAATATGTGGTTCATAACCAATAGCTTCAATCTCAGTTTCTGCATATGCCACTTTTTTCGAAGCATAATATTCCAAAGCATTTAACAAAGATTCATCACTATTTTGATACTCTGCACATGTTAAATCTTCAGCTGGTAGCTTATCCAAACAATAAACAACTGGCATGCGGTCAGCCATTCTCACACGTTCAATAATTGTCACCAACGCCTTTTCAGGAAGATTTAATCTTTTAGCATCTAAAGAGGTCGCAGGTTTTTCGTCTAAATTTATAAATTCTGTACTCGCATGATACCCTTGATCTTCTATCATTTTACTAATACTAACCAACTCATCTAATGGATAGAAGAATGGGTGCAGCTTTTTAACACTTGCACCTTCTTCTAAATTATTAGATAGCACTTGCTCAGTAATCAGTTCATCAACTGCATCGTATACATCATCTGTTTTAACATTTAATTTTCTAGCAACCGCAAGATTACTAGGTAAAGCATCTCCCGGTTTCAATCCTCTCGTACTTATCTCTTGAATCAGCCATTCTTTTACTTTATAAACAGAAGTTAATTCCATATTTACACCTCATCACTATCTAAATCCACAAGTATTTGTCTAGGTTTACTACCTTTTTGTGGTCCAATCACTTGATTACGTTCTAAATCATCCATCAATCTAGAAGCACGGTTGTAACCAATTCTAAATTGTCTTTGCAATAACGATGTACTTGCCTTTTGTTGTTCAATTACAAATAAATACGCTTCATCATATAAGGCATCTTCACTCTTCATTTCTGATTTTTCAACTGGGGCATCGGGTTCCATTTCTTTTACATAATTCGCTTTTTGTTGCTCTACGACATAATTTACGATGTCTTGAACCTCTTGGTCACTTAAAAACGCACCTTGAACTCTTGTTCTAGTTGATCCACCATTAGCGACATAAAGCATATCACCTTTACCAAGTAATTTATCTGCTCCGCCACTATCAATGATTGTTCTAGAATCTGTTTGTGAACTCACAGCAAAGGCAATTCTAGACGGAATATTATTTTTGATTAAACCAGTAATTACATCAACGGATGGACGTTGTGTTGCGATTATTAAGTGAATACCAGCAGCACGTGCCATTTGTGTAATTCTTTGAATTGCGTTTTCTACTTCTTTACCAGCAACCATCATTAAATCTGCTAACTCATCTACAATCACGACAATATATGGTAATTCTGATTGCTTTTCATCTAACGCTTCATTTTGCTTTCTAATCGCTTCATTATAACCTTCAATATTTCTAGTAGAAGAATGTTGAAACAAGTCATACCTTCTTTCCATTTCTGCAACTACTTTTTCCAAAGCTTGTGATGCTTTATGAGGATTGGTTACAACAGGTATGAGCAAATGAGGGATGCCATTGTATACGTTTAATTCTACCATTTTCGGATCAATTAACATAAGTTTAACTTCATGTGGCTTTGCATTTAATAGGATGCTTGTAATAATACCATTGATACAAACAGATTTCCCGCTTCCTGTAGAACCTGCTACAAGTAAATGAGGCATTTTGTTAAGTTCTACTGTGATTGGGTCGCCTGAAATATCTCTACCTAGTCCTACTTCTAATTTATTCGAAGCTGGAAATTTTTCATCTAACACTTCTTTTAAAGAAACAAGTGAAATCTTATCATTTGGTACTTCTATACCAACAGCAGATCGGCCAGGTATTGGTGCTTCGATACGTATGTCCTTAGCTGCTAATGCTAACGCAATATCATTATGAAGATTAACAATCTTACTTACTTTAACACCTTGAGCGGGTTGTATTTCATATTGTGTCACTGCTGGACCTATTTTAATTTGAGTGACTTTAGCATCTACACCAAAGTTTTTTAAAGTGTTTTCTAATAACTGCCCTTTTTTCTGCACTTCAGCTTTAGAAGTTGATTTCTGTTTAGCTGGTTGTTTCAATAACGTTAATGGCGGTATTTTATAGGCTTCGTTTTCTACTTCTCCTGCCTCAGATATAGAATTTGAAGCTGCATCTTCATCATATGCTTCACTTTCTTCTAATTCGTTTAAAGGTTGCTCTGTAATTCTATTATCTTCTTGATTCATTTGCTGCGCCGCACTTTGATTATTTTGATCAAAAACGCGTTTAGACCTTTTATTTTGAGGTTGTGCTTGTTGAATATCTTCATCTTTATAATCGTTATGACCATAAATCGGAATTGATTGTTGCTCAGTCGTGTTGTTGCTAATCTCAGGTAAATCAGTGACATCTTTAACGTTATTTTGAGATTGTGATTGCTCAGCTGCTTTTTCAGCTTTTCTTTCTGCTTTTATACGTGCTTTAGCATCTTTCTTAATTTTATTTTCTTTGCGACGCTCTTTAAGATTTGCAGAAGCATCCTGACTTTTTATTTTCATTTTTTCAAAAGCAACTTTAGATACATCTCTATGTCTTTGTTTTGTCAATAAGATAAAACTAGAAGCGATTAATAATATCGTTACAATAATAACTCCGACAATTGAAATAAGAGGTATCAATAATGCCAATAAGTAATGTCCAAATAAGCCTCCACCAAAATTTGGAAATGTCGTATGTTCATAAGATTTATAAACATATGATAGCACAGGCTCTCTGAGCGATTGTGCTCTATGCATGAAATAGTATACTATTTGAGTCACAAGTAACAATGCAATTTGTAAAACAAATGCGCCAGTGGTACGTCTTGTCTTTGGTAACGCTTTATAATAAGTAATGAATACAGTACTAATCAAGATTAATATATAAGTTAAATACCTACTTGTACCAAATAAGTAATTGAAGAAACTATCTATCATGGTGCCTATAATACCCAATTGAAAAACACCAAGGATGATAGCAATAAAAATCACTATCGCAATAATATATCTTAACGGACTGTCACTTTTCTTCTTTTTATTATTTGCGGTTTTCTTTTTCGTATTCGATGTTTTTTTCTTTGTTGTTGAGCTCTTTCTTGTTTGTGCCAACATTCACACCTTCTTTTCAACTCTGTTTTTTCAATATGTATATGAACCATAAATGTGTATTTTAATTACAAGTGAAAATACACATAATAAATATGCTTTTAAATACTATAAAATCATTTTATTACATACTTATAATAACATAAAAGAGGTAAGACATTATTCGCTCCAGTATATTTAAAGGTTGTATATAATTTGTTTAGATATAATATATATACAATGTACTTTTAAATAACTTTACCAAAGCGTCTGTCTTAACCTCTTTATTTTAGGATAGAAATTATTAAATTTCAGAAATTACCGGAATAATCATCGGACGGCGTTTTGTATTTTCAAAAAGTAGTTTGCTTACTTGATCACGCATATTTTGCTTGATTTCTGACCATTCAATACGTTTTTCTTGTAAACCTAATTCAACGATTTCACGTACTTTTTCTTCAGCTTCATTTAATAAAGCCTCACTTTCCCTTACGTAAACAAAACCACGTGATTGAATTTCTGGACCAGCAGCAATTCTACGATTCTTAGGATCTAGCGTTACGACTGCGATAAAAATACCATCTTCAGCAAGTAAATGACGGTCACGTAATACGATGTTACCAACATCACCTACACCTATACCATCAATGAGCACATTGCCGGAATTAACTTTCTCATTTAAAATCATTTCTTCGCCATCGTAGTTTACTACATCGCCTTTTTCCACTAAGAATATTTTTTCTGGTTGGACGCCTGCCTCATTAGCTAACTTGGCATGGGCAATTTGCATTTTAAATTCACCATTTACTGGGATGAAATACTCAGGTTTCATGATATTAATCATCATTTTTAACTCTTCCATACAACCATGACTTGATGTATGAATTTTTTTACTGTTTGGAATGATTTCTGCGCCTGCTCGAACGAGTTCATTTAACGTATTTCCAACAATCACTTCCATATTAGCAGATGCAGTAATTGCTAAAAAGACGGAATCTCCTTCTTCAATATTCATGATTTTATGTTTCTTTTGAGCCATTTGACTTAAAGCTTCAACAGGTTCTCCTTGCATACCAGTAGCAATGATAATCACTTCGTTTTTGGGATAATTTTCCACTTCATTAATTGGTATTAGTAGATCCTTAGAAATATCAAAATAGCCAAGCTTTCTAGCGATATTAAACGAACTTTCCAACGAACGACCTAAGAAAGATACTTTTCTATTTAACCTTTGTGCAATGTTTAAAACTTGTTGAATGCGAATAAAATTAGATGCATAACATGAAACGATTAATCTACCTTTCACCTTTGTAAACGCATCATACATATGAGATTCTATCACGTTTTCAGGTGTATTATAACCTGGTTTTTCTGCCTCAGTAGAATCACTGATTAACGCAAACACACCATCTTGTCCAATTTCAGTCATCTTTTTCAAATCTGGTGCATAATGACCTTGTAAACTTTGATCGAATTTGAATTCTCCAGTGTAAACAATCGCACCATATGAAGTGTGTATACAAACACCTAAACTATCTGGAATACTATGAGTAGTATTAAAGAATGTGACATTAACACCCTTAAAGCGCATAATTGATTCATTATTAACAGTATAATATCTAACTTTCTTATTAACATTGCGCGCCTTCATATTTTCCTTGATTAATGCAATCGTTAATTTCGATCCATAAACAGGTGCATCAACTTGTTCAAGCACATAAGTTACAGCTCCTATCGCATGCTCATGCCCGTGCGTTAGGAATATACCTTTTAATCTCTCTTTATTTTCTATCACATATTGAATATCAGGAATAACAATATCTACACCTAACATTTCATCTTCTGGAAACATCAATCCCGCATCTAACATAAACATTTCATCGTCTACTTCAACGATATACATATTTTTCGCAATTTCCCCAACGCCTCCGAGAGGGATAATACGAATATTTTTATTTTTTTTCTTAATTAAACTCAAAATGTTACCTCCTATTTAAATTACCCGTCCATATATAAACTCATAGTTTATTATAAGTGAAAATAGGCCTTATGTACACTATTAAAGTAGTTCTTTAGTTGTTTTAAAATATATCATTGGATGATTTGTATTTATGTAAAAATTTTTCTCCGGAACGTAATGTCGTATTAATCGCACTTTTTAATGTGCATTTTCAAATATATATTTAACTTTTGACTTAATAATTTTTATTAGCCTAGGTCAAACATTAAAAAAAGAAACCAGTGATCTGACTTGAACTTTTCTACAATAGAATTAAAATAATTCTATTGTAAGCAGTTCTCATCATTTTACCAGTCTCTAGCAATAAACATTATTTAGAATGATTAGATAGTAATGCTTTATGCGAAGCATTTACTCTACCTTGTTTATCAATTTCTGTAACTTTAATTTTAAATGTGTCTCCTACTTTCAACACATCTTCTACTTTATCAATGCGCTCATTAGCAATTTGCGAAATGTGTACAAGTGCGTCTTTACCTGGGAATAATTCAACAAAGGCACCATATTTTTCAATACGTTTAACTGTACCATTGTATACCTCTCCAACTACCGCTTCTCGTGTGATTTCGTCTATGATACTACGTGCTTTTTCAATCGCATCTTTATCTACTGCACCAATAAATATCGTTCCATCTTGTTCAATATCTAATTTAACACCCGTTTCATCAATGATTTCATTGATTTTTTTACCACCAGGGCCAATGACATCTCTAATTTTTTCAGGTTTAATAGACATCGTAACAACCTTAGGTGCAAAAGCACTAAGTTCACTACGTGGCGTATCAATTGTTTTTAACATATGATCTAATATGGCTAAACGACCTTCTCGAGCCTGTTCAAGCGCTTCTTTAATAATTTCTTTAGTTAAACCATCAATTTTGATATCCATTTGTATAGCTGTAATACCTTCCGATGTACCTGCTACTTTAAAGTCCATGTCTCCAAGCGCATCTTCCATGCCCTGTATATCTGTTAAAATCGTATAACTATCGTCACGTGTCACTAATCCCATGGCAATACCCGCAACTGGGGCTTTGATTGGAACACCTGCGTCCATCAACGCTAATGTGGACCCGCAAATAGAAGCTTGTGATGATGAACCGTTTGATTCTAATACTTCACTCACTATTCTCACAGTATATGGGAAATCTTTAACGTCTGGAATGATGTGGCTAAGCGCACGTTCTCCCAACGCACCATGTCCAATTTCACGTCGACCAGGTGAACGAACTGGACCAGTTTCACCAACTGAATAATTTGGGAAATTATAGTGATGCATAAAACGTTTTTGTTCTTCTTCACCAAGACCATCTAAGATTTGGTATTCACTCATTGACCCTAATGTTAATACTGAAAGTGCTTGAGTTTGTCCTCTTGTGAATAAACCTGAACCATGTGCTCTTGGTAAAATACCTACTTCAGATTCTAATGGACGAATTTCATCTGTTTTACGACCATCTGGTCTAATTTTTTCTTCTGCAATGAGACGTCTAACTTCTTCTTTAACCAAGTCATCTAATATACTGTAGACCTCTTTGATTAATGCTTCATTTTCGTCATCATTTTCATCAACAAATTCTGATGCAACCTTTTCTTTAAGTTCATCTAAATTAATATCTCTTTGTTGCTTGTCAAATGTTAATACGGCCTCTTTCAAACCATATGATTCAGTTAATGATTTTACATTAGCAACGAGTGATTCATCTTTTTCAACAGGAATAAATGCTTTTTTCTCTGGTTGAATATGGTCGATAATTTCTTCTTGGAAGCTAACTAGACGTTGAATTTCTTGATGTCCAAAGAAAATCGCTTCAAGCATTTCATTTTCTGTAATTTCACTTGCACCAGCTTCTACCATATTCACCGCATCTTTATGACCAGCTACTTCTAAATCGAGTCTAGATACTTCTTTTTGTGCAACGGTAGGGTTAATCACATATTCACCATCTATATAACCAACGTTTACACCTGCTATTGGACCTTGAAAAGGTATGTCAGAAACACTTAATGCCATTGACGAACCTATCATTGCTGCCATTTCAGGAGAACAATCTGGATCAGCACTCAATACTGTATTCATAATTTGAACGTCATATCTGTAACCTTTAGGGAACAGTGGTCGAATGGGTCTATCAATTAAACGTGCAGTTAACGTGGCTTCATCACTTGGACGTCCTTCGCGTTTTTTAAAGCCACCAGGTATTTTACCTGCAGCATACATTTTTTCTTCATAGTTAACCATTAATGGGAAAAAGTCACCATCTCGTGGTTCTTTTGATGCTACTGCAGTAGATAAAACGACTGTATCACCATATCTAACAA
>NZ_PPRL01000152.1:0-2990 GCF_002902235.1 Staphylococcus ureilyticus | reverse complement strand
TCTTGAGACATTACGAATCTCCTCTCATTTATCTGTTAATCCTATCATATCATTTATTAATAAAGATTTATATTAGTATATAGTTTAATGTATAATTATAAATGCAAAAATTATAAAAAAGGGAAAGACCCCAAAGGTTCTTTCCCGATAAATATACGTCTAAAGATTAACGACGGATACCTAATGATTTAATTAATTCACGGTAACGTTGAATATCTTTGCTACGTAAGTAGTTTAATAGGTGTCTACGACGACCTACCATTTTTAATAATCCACGACGTGAATGGTGGTCTTTCGTGTGTTCACGTAAGTGAGTGTTTAATGCAGTGATTTCTGCAGTTAACACAGCGATTTGTACTTCTGGAGAACCAGTGTCCGCTTCGTGTGTGCGATATTCTTTAATTAATTCATTTTTACGTTCTTGTGAAATTGCCATAGTCAATTTCCTCCTTTTTATTTTTATGCGCCTTTATCCGAGCAAAACGTCGGAGTCTCGAACTGCCAAGATAAAGGTGCCTAGTATGTGTGTTTAACACATCAGACTTAAATATTATATGATATTTCGTCACCAAAATCAACAGAAAGTAAATATTTCGCTTTTTCTTTATCTTTATTCATTTGTTCAACCAAAGGATCTATACCATCAAATTTAACTTCTGGTCTTAAATAATGATGCCAATAAACGATAACACGCTCACCATATATGTTTTCATGAAAGTCAAACAGGTTAACTTCTATTACAACTTGCGCTTTAGACGGATCATGAAATGTGGGTTTGACGCCAACATTGGCAGCTCCACGATAAACTTTATCATCTGCACCTATTTTCATACTCACGGCATAAACGCCATTTTTAGGCAAAACGTAATCTCCACTTGGCTCTACATTCGCAGTGGGAAAGCCAATTGTTCTCCCACGTTTTTCGCCTTGTACAACCATACCTTTAATTCGATATCGATATCCAAGTTCATCGTTGGCTTTTTGTAAGTCTCCTGTTTTGAGTGATTTTCTAATATCTGTTGTAGAAATTTTTTCCGATTCGAGCTCTTGTTTACTCACGATAGTCGTATTAAATTCCGTCATTTCATCTAAAATCATCATGTTGCCTTTTCCAAATTTGCCGAAAGTGAAGTCAAATCCTGCAACCACTTCTTTTACATGATTATTAATGATATATTCTCGTATAAATTCTTCGGCACTTACATTGGCGAATTTAGATGAAAAGTTAATAACGATACAATAATCAATACCGTATGATTCTAATATTTCTATTTTATCTTGAATCGGTGTTAAGTAATCTGTACGTTTAAGTTCGGGGTTTAACACAACAGAAGGATGTGGATCAAATGTCATTACAGCTTTTTTTAAATTCGATGCCTCTGCCTTTTTTTCTAAAGTATCAAATACCTCTGCATGGCCCTTATGCATGCCATCAAAAAAACCAAAAGCCATTGCTACATCTTCTGATATATACTGATTTTCTTGAATCGGATGAGTTACTTCAATTACTTTCATGGTTATTTCTCCTTTAGTTAAATACCTTCTTTGGTTTTATTTCATAAGGTTTATCAGGATGTGGTGTGTAAATTGCTAATGCCTTATTTTCTTTTGTGTCAAACATCACAACCAACGTGTTAATAGACTGATCAAATTCATTCTTACTAAATTTTTGACCATTCAATATTTTATTTTTCTGATTTTCGTTTGAAATATTGACTTTTTTCAAACCTCTCAAACCATATTCTATCGGAAAAAGATTTTCTTGTAATGTTTCGTGCTCATGTAGTGATTGTACATGTTCGATTGAAAGGCTATCTTCAATATCAAACCCACCACTTTGTATTCTTGTTAACTTTGACATATGTGCTGGTATATCAAGCATCTTTCCTATATCTGTTGCCAACGTTCTAATATAAGTACCCTTACCACACTTTACTCTGATATCAAATTGACAACCTCGATTTTCAAATCTTAAATCAGACGCTCGTTTAATATCGTAAATCTCAACTTCTCTTGAAGGCCTTTCGACTGTTTCATTTTTTCTTGCATATTCATAAAGCTTTTTACCATTCACCTTTACTGATGAATACATTGGAGGAATTTGCGTAATGACACCTTCAAAACGTGCTATTGCGCTATCAATCTGCGCCTCTATAAGTGTATTTTCCTCAATGTGCTTTTTTTCTAAAATTTCACCTGTCTGATCTTCTGTAGTTGTACTAAACCCTAAATATACAGTTGCAAAATAAGTCTTTCCCATTTCCATAATATAATCGCTTACCTTTGTTGCTGAACCTATACATATGGGTAATACACCTGATACTTCAGGATCTAATGTACCAGTGTGTCCAACCTTTTTTGTTTTTAAAATCTTCCTTAATTTAAATACAACATCATGGCTTGTTAAACCACGTTCTTTATAAACAGGTAAAATACCGTTATACATTTTAATGTCACCTTCAATCGTCCTTTTAATATCATTCCTTATTTATATTAACACGTCTCAATAAATAAATGGTTATAAAAAAGCTGAAACAAATATCTCAATGGGTATTTGTTTCAGCTTTTAAAATTAATCATTTTTGTGTAAATCTTGAATCATCTTTTCAATTTTATTACCGTAGTCTATCGATTCATCGTATTCAAATTTTAAATCTGGAACATTTCTTAAGCGCATTCTTGAACCAATTTCAGATTTTATAAAACCTTTCGCTTTCTCTAAACCTTTAAACGTATCATCAATTTGTTTATCATTTCCAAGTACAGTTAAATAAATTGTTGCAATAGATAAATCATTCGTCAATTGAACTTCTGTTATTGTTAGGAAACCAATTCTAGGGTCCTTGACTTTATTATTAACAATATCCATAATTTCTTGTTTCATTTGTTCGCCAACACGTTCAGCTCTCATATTCATATTATATTTCACCTCACAAATATCATTCGTACATGTATATTTATCTTACTTAAAGATTATATGACAGTTCATT
>NZ_PPRL01000151.1 GCF_002902235.1 Staphylococcus ureilyticus | reverse complement strand
CCGCCACCCCGGCAAAATAATGGAGCAGAAGACGGGATTCGAACCCGCGACCCCGACCTTGGCAAGGTCGTATTCTACCGCTGAACTACTTCTGCAAATGCGGGTGAAGGGAGTCGAACCCCCACGCCGTAAGGCGCTAGATCCTAAGTCTAGTGCGTCTGCCAATTCCGCCACACCCGCGTTATTTGATTAATGGTGAGCCATAGAGGATTCGAACCTCTGACCCTCTGATTAAAAGTCAGATGCTCTACCAACTGAGCTAATGGCTCTAAAGATGGTGCCGGCCAGAGGACTTGAACCCCCAACCTACTGATTACAAGTCAGTTGCTCTACCAGTTGAGCTAGGCCGGCAAATTAAAATGGTGGAGGATGACGGGTTCGAACCGCCGACCCTCTGCTTGTAAGGCAGATGCTCTCCCAGCTGAGCTAATCCTCCGTTTATATTTGCCTGGCAACGTCCTACTCTTGCGGAACGTAAGTCCGACTACCATCGGCGCTAAGGAGCTTAACTTCTGTGTTCGGCATGGGAACAGGTGTGACCT
>NZ_PPRL01000150.1:2941-7149 GCF_002902235.1 Staphylococcus ureilyticus | reverse complement strand
CAAAAGAGTTTTATATGAAATAAGGAATGTGAAACACTATACTATTGAATTAGGTCATCCACATTAAAATTTAAATACACAAATTAAACAAATAGAAATTTAATTCAAAGAGAAAAACTTTAGATGATTGATATTTAAATCATAATTATATTTACCGAGCACAATGAAATAATGTATAATAAGAAAAAATAAATAATAGAGGTGTATTAATTGGGGTATTATAAAAATGACTATGAGTTATTTTTGAAAAAATTTAATAATGTGGATGATGTAATTTTGTCATCTAAGGGTACATTTAGATATAAAACAGTTGATAAAAATGGAAGTTATTTCTTAACTGAAACTGACATGTATTTTATTCGTGAAAAAGATGATTTTGCTTACAAAATTCCATTTACTGATATATCAATACATGAAAGAAAAAAGAAAAATTTAAAAGATGATTTATATTTGAATTATGGAGAAACATTAAGTACTAAAGTAACAATGTTTGATTCTGGTACATATGAAGCTGTAATTGTATTAATTAAAATAGCTAAACCTCTAGCAGATGAAAAAGCAAACATAGATAAACAAAGAAATGATATTAAAAAAGAGCAACGAAAGATTGAGTTGGAAAATCAAGAAAAAATAAAAGCAGAACTAGATAAAATTCATTCTCTTAAAGTGGAGACTGAAGCAGAAATACTTGAAAAAGAGAACAAAATTAGCGATTTAGATTATAAAATAAGATATAAACAAAAAGAACTAAATAAAATATTAAAACAATTAGATGATACGCAATTAGAAAATGACTTCAAAGATATATTTATTAGACATTTTGAAGAAAAAATTACATCATCTGAAATTAATGATAAGCTTAGTTTGTTAAATCTTGATGAAAAGGATTACATTAAAAACAATAATGCTGTATTGCATTATGGATATGAAGAGAGAAAATCTTATATTAATTCCCAAGTTAAACAAATACTACGTTCTTTTGATACTGAGTGTAACTATTTCTTCAGTAATCTTACTTTTAGAAATTATGAAACTTATCATAATAAAATAATTAAAGCATATGAAACACTTAATAGAATTTATAAAGTTGATGATGTAGAACTTACCAAAGAATATTTACAAATTAAGTTGGAAAAACTAAACCTAATCTATGAAAAAGAGAAGAAACTTGAACACGAGAGAGAAATACAAAAAGAAATTAAAGAACAAATGAAAGAAGAGGAACGTGTACGACGTGAGCTTGAGACTGAACGTAAAAAATTAGAAAAAGAAGAACGTCAATTTAGTAAAGAAGTTAATAGTTTATTTAAACGTTTGGAAAAATCTAATAACGATATTGAAAAAGAGTTGTATGCTGAAAAAATAAAACAACTTGAATCAAAATTACAGGCTCTTGAAGAAGATAAAAAAGATGTAATAAACCGTGAAACAAATACAAGAGCTGGCTATGTTTATGTTATATCTAATATTGGTTCATTTGGAGAAGATGTATTTAAAATTGGAATGACTAGAAGGTTGGAGCCCTATGATCGTGTTAAAGAATTAGGTGATGCTTCGGTACCATTTGGTTTTGATGTGCATGCTATGATATTTAGTGATGACGCTCCAAAATTAGAAAATACACTTCATAGACATTTTAGAGATAGAGAAATAAACAAAGTGAATCATAGAAAAGAATTCTTCAGAGTGAATATTGATGAAATTGAACATATAGTTAAAACGGAGCATAATAATACCGTTGAATTTACTAAAATTCCTCAAGCTGTACAATATTGGGAGAGTCAAAACTTAAGTAATAATGAAAAATTAATTGAAACAACAAATCTAAAATAATAGATAGGTTCGACATAATTACTAATAACGCTTTTTAGTTTTAAAAATTTACGAGATAATTAACGAAAGATAATTAAGCCCTAGTGTTTGTTTAAAAGAATGACTTGATGAAGTTGATGTAAGATTAACCTACGACTGTTAATCTTACATCAACTTATTGACTACTTTAATTGAGTAGTCTTTTTTATTAGAATGTATTTATAAATGATCGATATAATACATTACAAACCCTAATCTGATTTAATATTTTATTATTTGTCTCAGAATTACCATTAATTATTAAGTTCTTCACTTTTGATATATTACTTTTTAAATCATATGATTCACTTATTATGTTCTTAATATTTTCAACAGAGGCATCTATTGAATTTTTTTAGCCATGTTTAAACTTTAATTTAAATATATAGTCAGTATATTAGAATAAAATATTTTCCTGATAAGTAACTAATTCCATATATTTTTCCTCCTGTTATTAAAATAAGACTTATGTTCTGCTAATAATTCTTTTCTATCATTAAGGGTTACACCAGAAGTTAAACTTGTTGCTCTCATTACTATTTCTTAACCATATTTTAATTTCACTTTATTTAAGAAATAATCTATGATTTCAGCTTTTAATTGTTTTTTCTGGTTTGAATAATTCTAGTTGTTGTGTTGCATTGGTTCTAAAATTTGTAAAATTAACTCCTATAGTTCGAATTAATATATCATTTGCTACTTGTGAAACTATACATTGCCATAAACATCTATGATCTGAGTGGTACTTTTGAATTCATTTTTTCAGTAAATTGTTTTCTAATACCTCCACTTTCTGAGTGAAAAACTGAAACACTAATAGTTGTAGGGTAGAGGTCTGACATACGAGTTTTAAAATATACATCTTCTACTTGTTCAATTAACACAGCTTTAAGTTCATGTAATTCATAATCTCTCAAGAGAATTTGATTTTTATCTAAACCATTATGCTTAGTTAAATGAAGTTTGCTTATAATACTTTCAACAATACCATTTGCATGAAGTTGCAAGTATACACTAACTATACCAACCCCTTTTTTAGATATACATAAGGATAGATCGCTAAATCTCCAATTGTAAATATACCTCGCTTATTCAATTTTTTAGCTGTTTTAATATTTATGCCTGGAAATCTGTTGAACTATCAATTTGCCAAAGTTTATTAGGTACGTATTGGTAACGCCATTCTACAATTCCGTTTTTGGTATGCTTACCCTCAATATACATTGAGATTTTAATAATAAGATATTATCTCCGATGTAGATTGTACTTTTAATTAAAGTTTGATTATATATGCCGGCTTGTTTAATGTTTGCGAGTTCATAAGGAGTTGATGCAAACAATTGATAACTATGTGTGATGTTACATATTTCATTAATATATGAGATAATCTAGTTGATACATTCAAGTATTTACGCATTTTGGGATTAGTGATATAAATGTCTGAACGGTTAGGTATTTCAAATAGTCTTGAACCTGTTCTGATGCATAATTTTTTTAATGGTGGAGTAACAACTAAAACAACGCATCCCCTGTGTATCGCCCACAACAGCAAGTTTTGTATAATCCCTTCATAATCCAAGATACACTTACAAAAAAGCTTTTTAAATCTATGCATAATACAACTCTTTTATTACATAAATTATAATCATACATAACAGTAACATCGTGCATTATAGTAGAACTTGAGTTCACTTTTTGCCAAGTATATTTTTAAAGAAGTCAATATAAAATAAGAATTTAACTAATGAGTTTTAATCGATAATATCAAGTAATATAAAAAGACCTAGATATTTTCTAGGTCTTTTAACTTAGTTAACTCTTGTTCGGTTTTTATTAGAACTACTAGGTTGACAAGCGAAAACTAAAAACACTATAAAGAATATAAAGATTATACTTTGCAACACAGTACTAACATAATATCCAACCATGATAGGTTGGAAAAGCCATTGTAAAGCAAAAGGAATTACTCCCCAATAAATAGACCTGTTAACGTCTCTCATTCTTCTAGCGCTTGCTGATAATAACTGTAAATATAATACACCTAATAATAATTGTTCTAAAACTGTTTCATCAGCGTATAAAACCATTAAAAACAAATGTAAAATTACGATTGATATTACATTAAATAAGTAAAACCACCAAAATCCTCTTCTTGATGTTACCCCCTGATAATCAAATATATGTTTCCAACTATCGATGTATAATTCCCAAGGGTTTTTTTGTATTGATGAGGAATAAGTAATTGAATTTTCATGTCTTTGAAAGCTAGTATGGCTTTGCTGGTACTCATTTGAATAAGATAATCCTACCTTGCTTCCACAATTAGGACAAAATTTAGAATTACTATCTAACTTAGT
>NZ_PPRL01000150.1:0-2929 GCF_002902235.1 Staphylococcus ureilyticus | reverse complement strand
CAATTTGTACAGTACACTTTATTCTCCTCTTTTCTTATAATATATATATATTAGCATAATATTTTATGCTAAGGTAAAAAAATTAAGTCATATGATTTTAATATAATGACAAAAAGACTTTATTTCCTATAAGAAATAAAATATAAACTTGAAGGAGATAGCTATTTTGGGTTACTTAAAGTATGAGGAAAAAGAAAAGAGTTTGTAGAAGTAATAAATTTGAAAGTGAAAATACATTAGAATTATTGTATAGGTCATTAAATTGTAGAATGATAAATATAGGATTTTACATTAATAATATTGATATATGGGTTGATGATGAAGCCATATATTCTAGTAATTATAATTAATTAGTACAATCAAGGTAAACGAATATGACGGGAAGAAGTAATACTAGTTTAACTGAATATCTCAATTTCAATGATTCAACGACTTGTATAATATTTTTGGCTCAACTTCCCTTCCAATTTCTTGTACTTTTTAAAACATCAATTTCAGCTTTTTGCCTCTGTTTTCTATTCTTAACTTTTCTTCATTATTTATTTATTCAATATTCTTACCATATGAATACTGTTTACCAACTTGTTGGTAGAATCTATGAGTTTTACCATTTTTACCAAGTTTTCACTTGTGCACTGTTCCTAATGTTTAATGTTTCCGTAATTTCGCTTGTACTGTAATCTTCAATTTTCATTTCTATAGCTTTATTTTTGATTTCTAATGAGTAAGCAACTCTTTTAATAGAAAAACACCTCCGTATTTTTCATTTTAAATGAATTCAACGGAAGTGTTTTTATTTTATTCTCACAAATTGTGATCAGTGCAAAAAGCTATCTCAGGTTTTTTTGAAGATTAATTAAAAACTATTGTCTTACTACTCGCAGTGACAATTACCTTATGCAGCACATGATATTCGACAGCTTGAGCTAACACACTTGATTCAACATGCCGACCAATTTTACGTAAATCTTGTACATTATACCGATGATTAATTCGTATAACGTCTTGATCTATAATAGGGCCCTCATCCAAGTCAGAAGTAACATAATGACTTGTTGCCCCAACTAATTTGACACCGCATTCCCATGCTTGTTTATAAGGATTTGCACCTATAAATGAAGGTAGGAATGAGTGATGAATATTGATGATTTGGTTTGGATAGTGACTGACAAAATGATCGGATAGTATTTGCATGTATTTTGCTAAAACAATGAGTTCAACTTGATGTTCAGAACAAACATCTAGTATTTTTCTTTCCACAATCGCTTTATCTTCGTTGCTAGGTATGTAATAAAAAGGAATATGAAGCGTTTCTGCGAATTGCCTATTGTTTTCATGATTACTAACGATACACACAATTTCGGCAGGCAATTCATTTCTGTTAACACGTAATAAAATTTCGTTGAAAGCATGATCTTCCTTAGAAACAAAAAGTGCTATTTTTGTATGTTGTTGATTGTCAAAGAGTTTAAAATCTATTTGATGTGTTTGCAACGTTGTTTCTAAATTTTCTTTCAATGATGGTACATTTTCAAATTCCAATCTCAAATATAATTGACCTGTAGCATTTGGTGAATGGTCATATTCTGTAAAATGATCTAAATGTAGAATATTAGAATCATATTGAGCAATTTTATTAGTAATTAATGAAGTAATACCGACTTTATCTGTACAAGTTGCAAGTAATATATATTTTTCTGTCATTTTTTTACACCTCAATTATTAAAGTAACCCTGATTATAATGAAAATTCTGAAAAATGTAAACAAATGATTAATTTCGATTATTTAAGGCAAATGGTATGCCAAAAAGTAAAATTTAAGATATAATAATAAATGGTGTTTTTATATCAAAAGAGTAATAAGTGAAAAATATAATCACATTTCATACTTGTTATGCGCTTACAATAAAAGTACTAAAAATGTTTAAGTTAATTATAAGATATAAGATTGATTATTTAGATAATTTCGCAAATAATAAAAAACAACGAAAATATCATTTCGCTCTTTTATTTTATCGCAAATTGTATTAAGATGTAATTTGTGTTTCAAGAAACGTGTATTATTGCAATTTCTTGTGTCCGGATAAAATATTCTTTTATGAAAGGTAGATTAAAGTAATGGATAGACAGAGTTTTACAGATTTAATTCAAACAAAATTTAAAATGGTGCGTATTGAAGCGGGTTATACTCAAGATACGATGGCACAAACAATTGGTCTTTCAAAAAAGACACTAGTACAAATTGAAAAAGAGAGAGTATTGCCAAACTGGACAACATGTGTGTCAATTTGTGCATTATTTAGAGATTCTGATGTTCTAAATAGTACTTTCGGATGCGACCCATTAGAAATGGTACAAACAATTTCACGTAACCATTGTGCGTATCCAAATCATTCTACAACAAGTGATATATATTGGAACACAGTTGATACGCGTAACGGCTATATTTTACAAAGCAACAAAGTAAGTGATATCTACCGTGTACTAAATCAGGAAACACAACCTATTTTTGGTACTTCTAAATTAAGAGAAGCTGAAACATATTTTGGTAGAGTTTCTAAAGAAGAATTAATGCACGTATAAATAAATGTACTGTGTGATAGAAGAATCATTATTTATAACATTAACTAAAAAGTTATGGCGTATATATTGAATGGTTTAGTCACTATAGTTAATTGAAATTGGTCTTAAACTAATACAGTTTTTGAACCTTATTAAAAAGATACATCATTGTAAGAGCGAACATTGGAAATCAAATGTTGATTGGTTTCTAAATCGCTCTTTTTTTATTTCTGAATTTATACTAACAAAATAAACATACTAGCAGTCCATGCTTGCAAACAACTTTGTTTAGGAAATAACAAATAGTATACACATTTTTTTGATATATGTTATACAATGTAAAAATGACTGATATGAATGTACCTTC
>NZ_PPRL01000149.1 GCF_002902235.1 Staphylococcus ureilyticus | reverse complement strand
ATTTTACACAAAAGTTCATAAATATAACATGCGTTTACAATAGTATATTATAGCATTAAATGATTTGTAGGAAAATTTATATATTTATATATTTCAACTAAAATTTAAAAACTTTATAAAATGGGCATAGGATAGAAACTTAATTTTCTTTTAAAAATTTCGTCATCTCAACCTGGAAATAATAACTAGAATGCATAAAAGTACACAGTGATGCCTGAGCTAAAACTTATACATAAGTCCACTCACTTATTTATTATTTTCTAGGAAATAGTTGATTTATTTTTTCAATCTCTTCTTGAGTTAAATTAACCTCTAAAGTTGTTAAATTGTCCACGACTTGATGTGGTTGCTTTGCGCCTGGAATCACGACATCCAATGAAGGTTGAGTTAAATAGAATGCAAGCACAATATGTGCAACATCTACATTATGATTATCTGCAATACCTCTCAACTCATCAATTTTTTCTAAATTTTCTTTGAATTTTTCACCTTGAAATTCTGGATTCTTAGCACGAATATCATCAAATTTTGTATTTTCAGTGTATTTGCCAGCTAAAAGACCTGATACTAAAGGAAAATATGGAATAAATGTAATTTGATTTTCTTTTGTATATTCAAACACATCTTCATTTTCGCGATTTAGTAAATTGTATTCCATTTGCACAACATCAACATAGCCGTCTTTATTCGCTTCTTTTAGTTGATCTAATGTAAAATTAGAAACTCCTATCGCTTTAATCTTACCTTCATCTTTTAAATCTTTTAATGCAGCAACTGCTTGATCTTTAGGCGTAGTATCATCTGGAAAATGAATATAATACAAATCAATATAATCTACTTGAAGACGTTTTAAGCTTTTTTCTACTTGATCTTTAAGAAATGCTGGATCATTAGACATTTTCACATTACCATCTTCATCAAAATAATGCGCACCCTTTGTGGCAATTGCAAACTCGTCTCTAGCAAATTCTTTAACCGCTTCTCCTACTAATTCTTCCGAACGTTCTGGACCATAAATATAGGCTGTATCTAACAATGTAATACCATTTCTAACAGCAGTGCGAACCGTTTCTTTACCTTTTTCTTCGTCTAAATCATTATAAAAATTATGTCCACCAACAGCATTTGTACCTAAAGCAATCGGTGATACTGTTACATTTGATTTTCCTAATTGAACTTTTTCCGTCAAAACAATCCAACTCCTTATATACTAATTTTGAAATATTTATAGAATCTATGGCTCAAATTGTTTTTGTATCCCTTCATTACGAAAGATACTTTGACAATGCCATCAACAAACTCATGAACTGCTGAATACTATATAATATATCTCTACCCTTTTTCACTCAGTTTAATAATATGTTATACATATCGTATTTATGCACATAACAAAAATTACTTAACTTCATTAGTAATCATCGCTATTTTAATTATCTTGCCTCTCTAAAAAAGTATTGCCATGTAATTCAATTGTTTCAACTATTGCTAGCACAAATCGTTCGGAACACATATGATTTAACACGTAATGTTGAGACATAACAATATTAAGTTGCTGAATAACTTTTCTACCACTACTCAAAATTTAGCATGTTTTTGATGAGACCTTGAAGTAAAATGCTTAAAAATTACGTTTCAAAAATTTAGACATAATGGGACGTAGGACAGAATTCTAATTTCATTAAAATTATTTCGTCATCCACCTTTGCAAAGATGACTTGATTTGAAAAACATAAAACGATTTACTTGGGTTCAAACATCTACCTACAATATAAATGCACTGGGACAAATCAATTACAGAGACATACACATAAAAAAGTAGGATGCAATGCGTGATACACCCTACTTACGAATCATTTTTATTTAATTGTTGAAATATATTTTTAAAGTGTCCATTTAATTAATGTAGACGCATATGACAAGCCGCCACCAAACCCAACTAATAGCATGAGGTCACCTTTTTTAAGTTGATGCGCTTCGACAGCTAAGTCAATCGATAATGGAATCGTAGCCGATGACGTATTACCATAATATTTAAGACTCATTAGCGCTTTATCTTTAGAGAGGTTAGCCTTTTCACATATTGATTCTATCATTCTGGCATTAGCACTATGTGGCGCAAACCAATCTATGTCCTCTTTTTTATAATTCGTGTTACGTAACGTATTGTCAATAATATTCGGAACATTGCCGACAGCCCATTTATATACGCCACGACCATTTTGAACAATATAACCAGGATTTTGTAAATCTTCGCCAAACATAGTATGAGAAAGTTCTGAACAATATAAATGATGTCCTTTATCACCGTCTGAGCCAGAACTACTAGATATAAAGCTCGTTTCATCTTCACTATATTCTACTAAAAATACACCTGCTCCATCACCAAACAAAATACATGTATTACGGTCTGTGTAATCTGTAATTCGTGATAGTGTTTCCGCGCCAATAACTAGCACTTTTTTATTTTGACCAGATGTAATCAGACCATTAGCTATATTCAAACCATAGGCAAAACCTGCACAAGCTGCATTAATATCAATGGCCCCTGCATTTTTCAATCCAAGTTTCGCTTGCACATAAGATGCGACACTTGGGGTTTTATAATCTGGAGTCAATGTAGCATTGATAATCATATCAACATCATTTAATTCCACTTGATATTTCTCTTGTAAATCCAGCACTGCTTTATAACTGATATCACTCGTATATTCATCTTCAGCTACAATTCGTCTTTCAACAATCCCAGTTCTTTGTTGGATCCATTCATCAGAAGTATCAACAATCTTCTCGAAATCATGGTTATCCATTCTTTTTTCCGGTACATAAGCACCTTGTGCAGTAATTTTAGCAAATGAATTCATATCATAACTCCTTTTTTCAATCTATAACTTTAAAATTTCAAATTCTTATTATTTATCATACGCTTCATACTAATGAATGATAACACAATCAATGCAACACCTATAACATAAATAATAATTCCTTACTATAAATAAATATAAATAATATTATTAAT
>NZ_PPRL01000148.1 GCF_002902235.1 Staphylococcus ureilyticus | reverse complement strand
GTCAGGCTTTGTCGGTGTTCCTGTACCTCCATTTGAACCGGATGTATTTCCATCACTGGGTTTGTCTGGTTTTGGCGATGAACCTCCACCTTCATTTGTATCAGACGTGTCTCCTTCACTTGGTTCATCTGGTTTTGAAGATGTATCTTCATCTTTATCAGGTTGGTCAGGTTTTGATGTTTCTCCTGTATCACCGTCTTCATTTGTATCAGACGTGTCCCCTTCGCTTGGTTCATCTGGTTTTGAAGGTGATTCTTCATCTTTATTCGGTTTGTCTGGTTTTGATGTTTCTCCTGTATCACCATCTCCATTTGTATCAGAAGTGTCTCCTTCGCTTGGTTCATCTGGTTTTGAAGGTGATTCTTCATCTTTATTCGGTTTGTCTGGTTTTGATGTTTCTCCTGTATCACCGTCTTCATTTGTATCAGAAGTATCTCCTTCGCTTGGTTCATCTGGTTTTGAAGATGTATCTTCATCTTTATCAGGTTGGTCAGATTTTGCCGTCTCTTCTGTACCACCCTCTTCATTTGTATCAGATATGTCTCCTTCACTTGGATTGTCGGGTTGAATGTGTGTATCACTTCCATCATTGTTAGAAGCATTATCATTCAATGAATCATAGTTTTCATCTGATTTTAAATTATCATCTGTCAATTCATTTTTTATTATATTATTATTTTCAACGTTAGAGACAGAATTTTCTTTATCGTCTACGTTATAAAGGTTGGAAATTGAAGGTGCAAAATATGAACGTCCCAATTCATCAGTTTCAGCAAATTTATTCTTTGTGCCAGTCGATGTGTTATTATTTTGATCTTCAACAGCTTGAATTGGTTTAGATATTAAAGAGGCACTTATTGCAAAAGCGAAGCCAGAGATTAATACTTTATTCATTTTATACCCTTTCATTTTCTCACCTCCATATTAGTAATCCTTGTATTCATTATAATTATATTAGAAAGCTCACTTTTTTTCATTAAATAGATGGTTATTGAAAGGAAAAAGTAATAAATCTGAAATTTTTTGTAAAAACCCTATTTACAAACTCAGGTATAATTATTATACTAGATATATATTTTGAATTAATAAAGGAGCTACTATAATG
>NZ_PPRL01000147.1 GCF_002902235.1 Staphylococcus ureilyticus | reverse complement strand
CATATATTCAGTAATATATTAATATTTATAAAACTTTTTACTCTGTTACTATGAAAATATATAATTTTTAATTTGATTTGTGATAAACTCTAATTAGAATAGAATTAAGGAGGGATGGAATAATGTTTAAAAATATTTTACTCGGTGTTGATACCACACTTAAAAATGAAAAAGCGCTAGAAGAAGTTTCAAAATTAGCTGGTGAAGGTACTGTTGTAACAATTCTTAACGCAATTAGTGAACAAGATGCACAAGCATCGATTAAATCTGGCGTTCATTTAGATAAACTTGTTGAAAAACGTAGTAAAGGTTTAGAAAATACACGAAATACGCTCGATGAATATGGCATTAAATATGATGAAATCATTGTGCGTGGCAATGCTAAAGAACAATTGGTAAAAGAGGCAAATAGTGGTAAATATGAAATTGTTGTACTTAGTAACCGTCGTGCTGAAGCCAAGAAAAAATTCGTGCTAGGTAGTGTGAGTCATAAAGTTGCTAAAAGAGCAAGCATCCCTGTGCTTATTGTAAAATAGCATAACACTTAATATGACTCTAATAGTCACCTCATTGCATAAAACGATCCAACTCTATAAAACCAAAGAAAACGCCAATTCCTCTAAAATCCTAGTAGAAATTGGCGTTTTTGTTTTATCCAAGATTTTTTATGTCACAATCACTTTAAAGTTGGACTGCATCACCTGGATTTAATATCTGTACTTCACCTTCTGAAACAGCTGACTTGAAATCTTCTGGATTTTGTTTAATCAAGTCAAATGTATTGTAGTGAATTGGTACTGTAATTTTAGGTTTAATGAACTGATTAATTGCAAAACTAGCATCATCAATGCCCATTGTGAAATTATCACCAATTGGAATAAAACAAATGTCAACTGGATGACGTTCAGCAATTAATTTCATGTCACCAAATAATCCTGTATCACCAGTATGATAAATCGTCTTGCCTTCTATTTCTAAAATTAGCCCCATCGGCATACCTAAATATACGGGAATACCATTGTCATCAGTCAAGCTAGAACTGTGAAACGCTTGTACAAACTTAACCGTTCCAAAATCAAATTCTGCTTTACCACCAATATTCATAGGTCTAACATTTTCAACATTTTTAGTAGTCGTTAAATAATCACCTAATTCAGCTGAACCAATAACTGTTGCATGGTTTCTATTTGCTAATTCAACTGTATCACCAAAATGATCGCCATGACCATGTGTTAAAATTATATAATCTACTTCTAAAGTTTCAGCATCTAAATCAGATAAATCGTTTCCCGTAATAAATGGATCAACAATTACTTTTTTGCCATTTGCTTCAAAATAAATCGTTGATTGTCCATGAAAAGATAATTTCATATCGATAATTCCTCCCATAAAACTATTTATTTTATATATACCACAATGATTAATAGTTATAACACACTTTTACCAAAATACGTGTTTATGAACGATAAATTTTTTTATAATTTTAGCAATATACTTTATTTCAACATATTATTTTTGAATTCCTTACACAACTAACATAAAATTAATATAATCATATATTTAGGAGGCAGTAAAATGAAGTTACAACAAGTTATAGAATCATTAAAGTCACAACAAGCTGATGCAGCATGGATTACTACCCCATTAAACATCTTTTATTTCACCGGCTATTTAAGTGATCCTCACGAACGGTTACTAGCTCTTTTAATCAAAGCGAATGGTGATCAAGTTTTATTTTGCCCACAATTAGAAGTCGAAGAAGTTAAAGCTTCACCTTTTGATGGAGAGGTCATTGGTTACCTTGATACAGAAAATGCATTAGATAAATATCCACATACTTTCAATAAAATGTTAGTAGAAGCGGCTCATTTAACTGTACAGCGTCAACGTGAATTAATCGAAGCTTTCAAAGTACAATCGTTCGGTGACATAGATCAAACGATAAAGTCACTACGTAATGTTAAAAGTGAATCTGAAATCGCTAAAATTCGGAAAGCTTGTGAACTAGCAGATAAATGTATAGAAATTGGAGCAGATTTCTTAAAAGAAGGTGTGACAGAACGACAAGTTGTTAATCACATTGAATATGAAATCAAAGCTTATGGCGTTAATGAAATGAGCTTTGATACAATGGTCCTTTTCGGTGATCACGCAGCATCACCACACGGTATACCTGGCGACCGTCAATTACAAAATAATGAATTTGTGTTATTTGATTTAGGCGTCATTTACGAAAATTATTGTAGTGATATGACCAGAACAATTAAATTTGGAAAGCCTAGTTCAGAAGCTCAAAACATTTACGATACCGTATTAAAAGCTGAACAAGCGGCGATTGCTGCAATTAAACCTGGTGTACAAATCAAAGATGTAGACGCTATTGCTCGAGATATTATCACAGATGCTGGTTATGGAGACTATTTCCCTCATCGATTAGGACATGGCCTAGGATTAGAAGAGCATGAATACCAAGATGTTTCTAGTACAAATACAAATGAATTCGTACCGGGTATGGTTGTAACAGTCGAACCTGGCATCTATGTTCCAGGAGTAGCTGGTGTGCGTATAGAAGATGATATTCTTGTTACTGAAAATGGAAACGAAAGCTTAACAGGTTACGAAAAATGATCAAAGAGGCCGTAGTCGAAACAATCCAACAAGTTGAATACGCAATTGAAAATGGTGCAGATCGTATTGAATTATGTGATAACTTACATGTCGGAGGTACCACACCTAGTATTGGAATGATTGAAATTGCTACTGAAATTTGTAAAGCAAATCACGTAGAAATTGCTGTCATGATACGTCCCCGTGGAGGCAACTTTGTATATAGCTTATACGACTTTGAAATTATGCAACGAGATATTAAAGCTATTAAATCATATGATATTGACTACTTTGTTTTCGGTTGTTTAACAGATGATAATACACTGAACGAATGGCAAATGAAAACTTTAAAACAACTCGCATCACCAATACCTGTTGTTTGTCATATGGCTTTCGACGAAATTCATTTAGAAGGACAGGTAAAAGCATTACACAAATTAATTGAACTAGGTTTTACCAGGTTACTGACTCATGGTGGTCCAGCAGAAACTGATATTTTTGATAATTTAAATCAACTTGGTAAATTGGTCGTGAATTCTGGTGGAAATATTGAAATCATGCCTGGTGGTGGTTTAACAAAATCTAATGTTCAAGAACTCATTAGTGCATTTCCTTTTCAAGAAGTACACGGTACAAAAATTGTATAGCAGTATCAAATGATCTTATATAACATTCAAATGCTTAACTGCAACACAAATTTCATCATATTGTTTACCATTAAGTTTATAATGCTATGAAATTAAACGATTGTTGTGTTCGTGTCTCAATATTTAGATTATATTTTACAATTATCATTATTTAAACACATTAAATTTCATAAATTATTTTAAAATCCAAATTAAAAACTGGTAACCTCTACTTTATAGAAGAGATT
>NZ_PPRL01000015.1 GCF_002902235.1 Staphylococcus ureilyticus | reverse complement strand
GTGCATAGCCATAGTGTTTTTAGCACTTCTGATTTTTAATTTATTTTATTTTTATAACAACCTTGTTATATTGGATTATCGCCTTTGCTATAACTTTTTCAAATTTTTCTGAAATTTTTTGCTTTTTTTATTCTTGATTGTATTTTAAAACAGTCCGAAACATAAATCCTAGAAAAATAGCACACAGATGATTTAATTTATACATCTGCGTGCTTCTTTGTTATTCAATACTTGTGGCATATTGTTGGTTCGTTTGCTTAGGGCACAGATTTAATCTGTAGTCTTCAGCCTGTTCTGATACCTTCAGCGTCTCACCAAAAACACAATATATTTATATGTAATTTTACATTAAATTATTTTTAAAAATAAGCCCTATATCAACCCAAGTAGTGAATCAATGAGATAACCATAATTAAAATAATATAGAAAAAGGCAATTTCTATATTGTTTCAATAGAAATTGCCCTTTTTTCACTTGTCCAAGAACTTTATGTCCCAGCGTCTCATTCATTTCTTTTTGTAAATATAAATAAAACTAAACGCGGGCAAACAAAACATACTCTATTTGATTAAGTCATATATTTTATAAAGCAAAGGTCTGATTGGTTTAATAAAATCTCCAATGTACTCTTCTACATATGCATTAAAACCTGCTTTGAACTTTTGTACACCAGCATCTTCAGCATTTTCACTGAAATCTCCAGTTATGCCATAAAAGTTATAACGCTGGATATTGCGCGCCTTCGCAAACTTGATCATTTCCCATTGTAATCTATAGGCACCCATATATGTATTGTATTTAGGGTTAGAGCCGCTTGAAAGATAATAAACTTCATAGTCGTTGTAAATATAAAGCGCTGCTGCTAAATCCAATATAGTACCATCAGTTTTGATTAATGCTTCTGTTTCAGTTATTTTCCTTTTTTGTGCTTTTATTTGTTGTAATCCTTGATCATATTTATTTTTACTTTTTTTCGAGTTAGGATTGTTTTCTAAGCTTTCTTTCGTATTTTCTAGGTCCTTGTTCAATTTTTCTAATTGCTTATTTTGCTTTACTAATAATTCTGACAAATCGATATATGCTAATTTTAACATGCTATTATCATGATAAATATTTTGCATTTCTTCAAAATATTGCTGATCTCTAAACTTAAATCCATGTTTTTCTTCAGCCATTTTAAATAATTTAAAAAATCTACTTGTCTCCTCAATAGGCAGTGTACGTACGCGCACGTCCATTTCGTATGTTTTATTAATATTTCTGCGCGTTTGGTAATCCATTTCTTTAAGTAAGTCATCTTCTGTTTTATCTTTTAAATCCAAAACTGATAACCAACGAATTTGACTTATTTGAGAATATCCTACCGTATATCCTTGATGTTTATAACCTATATCTTCCATAGTCTTGATAAGTGGTTTATTGTTATAGCTTTCTAATATTTCGCCTTGCGCATTTCTTATATTTTCTAATATGTATGGATCGGTTAAAACATATAAGCACCGATGCTTTTTCAAATACTTCGTTAAACTTTTATAGAAAAATCTTACTAACTGATAATCAGAAAAGTCTAAAACAGGACCACGATGTGTATAAAAATATTTAAAAAATTTGAAGGAACGTGCTTCTGTTAAAAGACATGCTGCTATGACGTTATCTTCATTATCTTTAACACCTACAATATGCACATCATTTTTATGTTGGTTTCTGTAACGAAAATGGTTAGCACTTTGGGTATAATGTGCCGCATGGTTATGAATAAAGTTTTCAAATTCATCAATGTTTAAGTGAGTGAAATACATTGTAAACCTACTTTCTATTTGAATTTATAATGCATTGAACAATATATATCATAAAAAAAGCCAAGCACTTGAAAGGCTTGGTAAATGATTTAACGGAGGGAGAAGGATTCGAACCAACGCAAGCAAGATGCTTCTAATTAATATTAACTATTAATTTCCCTTAAGCCAGACTTGGGTATCCCTCCAAAATTTTATTCCTTTAATTATATTGTACTACTTCTTTATAATAATTAAAAGTATTGTCCGAAACATATTAAACATTTTTTCTCATTGTAGATACATATCTATAAAGTACAATCTTTTCAAAACAACGTAAAAAAGAACAAGTAACGCCTCTTACGTTACTTGTTCCATCTTTAATATCATACATTATCATTTTCAATAAGTGTTATCAGTTTTTCTAAAAAATGAATTGTATTATTTGTTTTAGTGTTAAAATGATCCGACATAAAATTTAATAGCCCTTCATTTTCAGTAGTTACCTGAATCTTATACTTTATCTCTTTTGATTGTATCAACATTTGTTTGTAATCTTGAACTTTGCTTTCTAAGATATTAATTACTTTTTGCTTATCTACGAATTTGAGATAAGCAATACCAACATACATTTCACTAATTTCTTTAGCGTTCTCGAATAACTTATATATCAATTTAGGCAAAGTTTGTTTACCTTTTTCAGTAATTTGAAATACTTGTTTATCTGGACGATTTTCTTCTTTAATTGTCTCCACTATTTCTACAAGGCCTTTTTTGGATAATGCTTCAAAATTATAATAAAGCTTACTTTCTGTTAGTCCGCTCATTTTATCAAAAGGTATAGGTTCTGATAGCTGTTTTTTTAATAAATAAGGGTAACTGTTTTTTTCCATTAATTTCCCTAATATAAATATTTGGATAGACATTATTAAAGGCTCCTTTTTTCTTAATACCTTTATTTTAACAGAACTAAAGAAGGTGTTAATAGTTTGCAAGCGTTTCGTTAGTATTTTTATAATTCTCAAAAACGATATCGGATTCTTTTTTATAAAGAACAGTAACGATAACTATATTAACGAACATAGCAACGACACCTACAGCTGCCATAGATAAAATATAAGGTGTTTGTGGTATGCTTCCAAAAATGTTTGCAAAGTGACCCTGAACTGAATAATACATTGGGGAAATATGACTCATCCAGTTATAAACTGTAGGCATCATATCACGACTCATTGTTGCCCCATTAGCAATTGTTTGTATGAGTAAAATAGGAATATTTAAAATCATACCTGCCTGTCCTATTAAGAATACGACGATTGCTGTAAAATTAAAGGAAACCCAATAATTCAATACTAATTGACCAAAAATACTTAAGAATTTATCAGCTTCTAAATCATTGACTAAATAAGCAATACCTAAAGAAATTACAGAAGAAGCTAATCCAATGATTAGAGCTGTTAGTTGCACATAGATAAACAACTTAGTTTTACTAGCTCTGTGTCTGTTTTCTTTAAATGCACTAACTAATTGCATCGCTCCAATCATTGCGCCTACATATCCAGCTAAAGTTAAAAACATAGGTAACATTTTAAAATTCATGCTTGATGGCATTTTATTTATATGATTAATGTCACCAGAATAAGAAGCGTTGATTTGCTTAATTAAACCGTCCATTTGTTCATCAGGTATTTTTGCTTGTTTTAATACACCTTCAGTTGTTTGATTAGAAAATTGCTTGCTAAGCTGACTATTAATTTCACTTCCAATTGAATCCATAGATTGGCTAATCATTGTTGGAGAAGCATCATTTACTTTAAAATCTAGCCCTGCTGTACCCTTTTCAGATTTTAAATTACTTGAAAAATCTCGAGGTATATGAATTACAAGATTCAATTCATTATGCTCCAACTGATTATTTGCTTTCGAATTAGAAATATCTTTTTTTATATGGTCGAACGGTAAACTGTTGTTCAATTGTTTTGATATTTGGTTACCATAATCTCCGTTGTCATCGTTAACGATTACAATAGGTAATTTATCAATATTACCTGGCATCGCTTTGTAACCAGGTAAAAAGATGGCCAACATCACTAATCCATAAAAAATCCCCATAAATATTGCGCCAATTGTCCCTTTTGATTTTAAAAAATCACTGAATTTCATCTTAATTATCCTTTCTAACACGCATATATAGTTTTATAAAAGTACTTTTAACAAAGTACTTTGTTTATACTACTCTCTTGAATTAAATAGGTCAATAATATAAACCTAAAGTTTTCATTATTTTTACAAAGCGTTATAAGGCGGCAACTTAATGACTGTTTTTATACATACAATTTATGCTCATATGGTTTTATGAATTGGGGAATTTTACTTAGTTGGCAGCATGTCTTTGTATTTTTAATATATTTGAAAAATATTTGCGCAACATAAAATAAAAAACCCCCGACTAAACTATTAGTCGAGGTTATTATTTAAAAAATATGAAAAGTCTCCAGTTAAATAAAATGAGCTATCTGTTTTATGATTTATTTTTTAATTTATATAAAATGTGTAAAACGCGTTACACTATACTGAAAAACTCAATCTTGGAATGAATGTTTCGTAGTGAATTTGGTCCATTGGCACTTCTAATTTTTGTAATTCTTGAATCATAGCTTTTAAGAATGAATTACCACCACATACATAAACTTCTGTTTCACCATCAAGGTATTGTTTTAATTGTTCAGCGTCTATAAATCCGTCTTGATTACGGAAATGTTTATCAAATTGTGCTACTGAAGATTGTGCTGTGATTGCTTCTAAATTTTCTTCGAATGCTACGTTTTGAGCATCTGATGTTGATTGAAGGAATGTTGAAGTTAAATCAGCATCAACCGCTTCTTTATACATTGAAACAAGAGGTGTCACGCCTACACCAGAGCCTATGAATAATTGTTTATGATCTTTGTTTGCCAATCCAAATCCACCGACTGGCGCAGATAAAAATAGAGTATCTCCCACTTTGACTTCATCATGTAGTACTGTAGATACTTCACCTTCATGTTCTTCCGTAACGTCTCTACGTACACCGAATGTTAAGAAATCTTTGTCACCATCTACAATGGAATAATGTCTTTTAGCTCTGTATGGCAATTTATCACTAGATATATCTACTGTAATATATTGTCCAGGTACAAATTGACTTAAATCAATGTCGTCTGATGTTACTGTGAAAGATTTAATGATTTCGGTTTCATCAGTAATATTGGTTACAGTAAATGGTTTAAAGCCATCCCAAGCCATTTTACTGTACACTTCTTTTTCTAAGCCAATAAATGCATCAGCAATTTCTCCATATGCTTTAATCCAAGTTTGGATAATAGGATCATCTTCTTTTAACCCAGTCACTTGTTGAATTGCCCAAATCAAATTTTCACCAACGATTGGATAATGCTCAGCTTTTACTTGTAAAGCACAATGTTTGTAAACCACAGGCATAATTGCGGGAACAATTGGTGATAAGTCATCTATATTTTCTGCCGCCGCTAATACTGCCATCGCTAATGCAGAAGATTGTAATCCTCTTTTTTGATTGGTCTGGTTAAACATATGCTTCAATTCAGGATGTTGCTCGAATAATCTTTTATAGAAAGTTGATGTTATTGTCTGTCCTTTATCTTTCAATAATGGTACCGTTTCTCTTATTGTTTTTATTTCTTCTTGATTTAACATAAACCCCTCCTAGTTATTCCTTCACTTCCATTATTGAACTACAGTATTTTGTTTACAAGTAAATGTGTTTAATTTCACATAAATTTCACATTCGATATTCATTAATTTGTAACTATTTTTTGATTAATGATTTTTAAAAAAGATAATATATTGAAAAATATCGCTCATTTTTATTCACTATATAATCTAAAATAAAATATATTATATTGATAATTCATTTTTGCAAACTTAAAAACCACATGCATCTGGTGGTATATCAGTTCGCATGTGGTTTTAGGTTTGTTATTTACTATTATTTACTTAATTCAAACGATGGGTAAAATTTCTTGTTTTAATTATATTTCTCGTTCAATTGGTGTATTAATCTTCTGAACTCAGTTTCAGATTTAAATTCAAAAGTGATGTAACCTTTTTTATTTTTGTTAGATATCGTTACAGCTGAACCATATTGTTCTTTTAGCTGTCGCTCTTGTTGTTGTATAAACTTAGGTTTTTTAGTTGTATGCGGCTTATCTTTAATAGATTTTTTATTTTCAGTGTTTTCATTTACATATTGTTCTAATGTACGTACACTCCAAGACTCCCGGTAGGCTTGCTTAGCTATGCTTTTCATCTTTTGCTTATCTTTTATCGCTAATAGCGTGCGTCCATGTGCGCCTGATAGTTTGTTATCTTTGACCATTTGAGTAATGTCCTTAGGCAATTGTAGTAAACGCAACATGTTGGCAATATATGGTCTAGATTTACTTAATCGCTGTGCCACTTCTTGCTGTGTTAGCGCTAACTCATCCATTAATTTACGATAACTTTCTGCTTCCTCAATCGCATTTAAGTCTTCGCGTTGTAAATTTTCAATCACAGCGAGTTCCATCATATCTTCATCAGATAGCACTTTAACGATGGCGGGTATTGTCGTTGATCCTGCTAGTTTTGATGCTCGAAAACGTCGCTCACCTACTACAATGTTATAACCAGATATTGTTTTTCGTAACACGATAGGCTGTAAAATACCATGTAGTTTTATCGACTCAGCCAAATCTTCCAAACGTTCTTGATCAAATGATTTCCTAGGTTGATAAGGATTAGGTTTAATGCTATTGAGTGCTATTTCTTTTACGTGCGCATTGTGATCTACTTTGAGTCGTTCATCTATAGCATCATTCATTGTTTACACCTACTTTCTTAAATAAAAATGACCTTTTTAGTTAAACATAGTATATCATCACTACAGCAATGAAAAATATCATTTTAAATTATCGGTTAAATCAAAATTTTCAGATAAGTTATTGACAAAAGTTATTTTAATGTGTAATCTAAGTGATAACAAATTTGAAATAGCAACACACAGTAATAAGGAAAGTAGAACTTACACTGCTGACACAGAGAGTCTTCACTTGCTGAAAGGAGACACAGAAAGAAAGTTTGAAAATGGCCTTTGAGTGTTGATGCCAATATGAGGTGTCAACGGGATCGCCCGTTATAGCGATACAGTATTAACATTTTGCTTAATGGCGTACTGGATTATTCCAAGCGTTGTATATGTCGTTAATACTCATTTCACTTTCAGTGGCAGTGAGTTTTTTTATTTGATCATATTACGGTAGCGCACGTTCAGTACAAGTAATGAATGCAATTTGGCGTACTGGATAAGGTTACTTTAGTGATAAAGTAACAAACAAAGGTGGTACCGCGAGCTAAGCTTTCGTCCTTTACATCCGATTGATTCGGGTTTAAAGGACGGAAGCTTTTTTTATTTTTAAAGGAGGTTATCTGTATTATGAAAAATACTGAGTTATCACAAATCGCACTGACACAAGATGCAACAGGAGCGATTGCAAATCCAATTTATTTATCAACAGCATATCAGCACCCTCATTTAGGAACATCGACGGGTTTTGATTATACAAGAACTAAAAACCCAACACGTTCAGCTTTTGAAGAATCATTTGCTAAGTTAGAACGTGGTACTGCTTCATTTGCTACTGCAAGTGGCATGGCAGCCATACAATTAATATGTAATTTATTTAAAGCTGGCGATGAAATACTCGTTTCATTCGACCTTTATGGTGGCACATTTAGACTATTTGATTTTTATGAGCAACAATACGGTGTACATTTCAAATATGTTGATTTCTTAAACTATGAAACTGTTAAAGAAAGCATTACAGAAAATACTAAAGCGCTATTTATAGAAACGATTTCAAATCCACAAATGCAAGAAGTAGACGTTGACCCATACTATATTTTAAGCAAAAAACATCGCTTACTAACGATTATAGACAACACTTTTTTAACACCATATCTCTCAACACCACTTGAAGATGGCGCAGATATTGTACTACATTCTGCTACGAAATACATAGGTGGGCATAATGATGTACTTGCTGGTGTCGTGACGGTTAAAGATGAAAATTTAGCTGAAAAATTAGGTGAATTTCATAACATGATTGGTGCAACTTTATCACCTTTTGATAGCTACTTACTACAACGTGGTTTAAAAACATTACATTTAAGAATGGACCGTTCAGAATATAATGCTCAATTATTAGCCAAACGATGTTGTAACTTAACAGGCATTGACCAGGTCTTATATTGCGGTCGAACGGGAATGATGAGTCTACGCTTAAATAAAAATTATAAAGCCGATAAATTTTTAGAAAACTTAAAAGTATGTATTTTTGCAGAAAGCTTAGGTGGAACAGAAACTTTTATCACATTTCCTTATACACAAACACACGTTGACATGCCAGATGAAGAAAAAGAAAAGCGAGGCATTGATGAACATTTACTGAGATTATCCATCGGCGTTGAAGATTACGCAGACATTGAACAAGACATTATACAAGCATTAGAAAAATCTAAAGAAAGTGTGATTATATGAGTTTATCTAAAGAAACAGAAGTAATATTTGATGCACAAAGAGGTGTTGATTACGATTCAGCTAATCCACCATTATATGCATCTTCGACATTTCATCAAAAAGTTTTAGGTGGTGACGCCAAATATGATTATGCGCGAAGTGGCAACCCTAATCGTGCTTTGTTAGAAGAAAAATTAGCAGCACTTGAAGGGGGCGATTACGCATTTGCTTATGCATCAGGTATTGCAGCCATTTCAGCTGTACTACTCACATTAAATGCAGGTGATCATGTCATTCTCCCAGATGATGTCTATGGTGGTACTTTTAGATTAACAGAACAAATTTTGACACGCTTTAATATTCAATTTACCACGGTAGACACAACACAGTTACAAGAAATTGAAGAAGCGATTCAATCAAATACAAAACTGGTTTATATTGAAACACCATCTAATCCATTATTTAAAATCACTGATATTAAAGGCGTCTCTCGTATCACACAACAACACGAACTATTACTCGCTGTTGACAATACATTTATGACACCACTTGGTCAGTCACCTTTAGTTTTAGGTGCAGATATCGTCGTACATAGTGCTACAAAATTCTTGGGTGGTCATAGTGATATCATTGCTGGCGCTGCTATCACAAATAATAAAGCAGTAGCAGACGCACTTTATCTATTGCAAAACGGTACAGGAACTGCATTGTCTGCACATGATTGCTGGACGTTAGCACAGCATTTAAAAACGTTGTCTGTACGTTTCAATCAATCTGTTGAGAATGCACAAAAAGTTTATGATTTCTTAACGCAGCGCGAAGAAATTGCAGAAGTCTATTACCCAGGAAATGACAAGTTACATTTATCTCAAGCAAAACATGGTGGTGCTGTTTTAGGCTTAAGACTTAAAGATGAATCAAAAGCGCAAGCTTTTGTAGATGCGCTCACGCTACCACTTGTATCTGTCAGTTTAGGTGGCGTTGAGACGATTTTATCCCACCCTGCTACTATGTCTCATGCTGCTGTACCAAAAGAAGTTCGTGAAGCACGCAATATTACATTTGGATTATTTAGATTAAGTGTAGGCTTAGAAAATGCTGACGAATTAATTGCTGATTTAAACTACGCACTGAAGGAGGCCTTCAATGAGTCAACTCATCAACAAACTGAAACAGAACATTTTAGTCGCTGATGGTGCAATGGGAACCATTCTATATTCTGATGGTTTAGATACTTGTCCAGAAGCATATAATTTAACCCATCCTGACAAAATAGAACGGATTCATCGCTCCTACATTGAATCTGGTGCAGATATTATTCAGACCAATACTTATGGTGCAAATTTTGAAAAATTAAAAGTATTTGGTTTAGAACACAAGGTTAAAGAAATACACAAAGCCGCAGTACAAATTGCCAAAAGAGCAGCTAATGATGAAACATTTATATTAGGTACTGTAGGTGGATTCAGAGGTGTAAAACAGGAAGATTTAGGTTTAGAAGCCATTCAATATCATACCGAGATCCAAGTAGATACTTTAGTTGAAGAAGGCGTCGACGGTTTACTTTTCGAAACCTATTATGATTTAGAAGAGCTGACCAACATTATTACAGCTACAAAACGCAAACATCATATTCCTATTATTGCTCAATTAACAGCATTAAACACAAATTACTTGAGAGATGGGACGGAAATTAATACAGCTTTACAACGCGTTGTCGACAGTGGTGCTGATATCGTTGGACTCAATTGTCACCATGGTCCTCACCACATGCAACAATCATTTTCACATATTGAATTACCTGACAATGCCTATTTATCTTGCTATCCCAATGCAAGTTTATTAGATATTGAAAATAGTCGATTTAAATACAGTGATAATGCCGAATACTTCGGTAAAGTGGCAGAGCAGTTGATCAAAGAAGGCGTTAGGATTATCGGGGGGTGTTGCGGGACTACACCAGAACATATTCAATACATTAAGTCCTCTGTAGCCAATCTCAAACCGGCATCCAGTAAAAATGTAATACCTATTAAAAAATATAATAGTCCTTCACATAACAATGTACAACAACAAAACTTAACAACGAAAGTCAAAGCACGTCCCACTATTATAGTAGAATTGGATACGCCAAAACACTTAGATACAGAAACATTTTTCAGAAATATCAAAAAACTTGATGATGCTCATATTGATGCGGTGACCCTAGCAGATAACTCTTTAGCTACTGTGCGTATCAGTAATGTCGCAGCAGCAAGTATCATCAAACAACAATATAATATTGAACCGCTCGTTCACATCACGTGTCGCGATCGTAACCTCATTGGACTACAATCACATTTATTAGGCCTATCCTTACTGAATGTAAATGAAATACTAGCCATTACAGGGGATCCATCAAAAATTGGTCATTTACCCGGCGCAACTAATGTTTACGATGTGAACTCCAAAGGTTTAACAGAAATTGCATTACGCTTTAACGAAGGTATTAACACAGATGGTGATGCGCTGAAGACGAAAACGAACTTCAACATCGCAGGTGCTTTTGATCCAAATGTTCGAAAACTCGAAGGGTCAGTCAAACGTGCTGAGAAAAAGATAGAGAGTGGCACACACTACTTTATCACACAGCCAGTCTATAGCACCGAAAAAATCGAAGAAATATATGAAGCAACCAAACATTTAGACGTACCATTCTTTATTGGCATTATGCCAGTCACTAGCTATAATAACGCACTATTTTTACACAACGAAGTGCCTGGAATTAAACTATCCGAAGACATTTTAGAACAATTTGAAGCTGTTAAAGACGATAAAGAAAAAACGAAAGCATTAAGCCTTAAACTTTCTAAGGAACTTATAGATACCGTCCATAAATATTTTAACGGCTTATATTTAATTACACCGTTCCAGAAAGTCGATTACACTTTAGCACTCGCATCATATTCACAATCAATTACTTCAAGTAAACAGGAGGCAATATTATGACAATTCAAACATCAAATTTAGGTTTCCCAAGATTAGGCAGAAAAAGAGAGTGGAAAAAAGCAATAGAAAGTTACTGGGCTAATAAAATAGATGCCCCTACATTAAATCAACAATTAACAGACTTGCATAAAGAGAATTTATTACTACAAAAGAACTATAATCTAACGAGTGTCCCTGTCGGAGATTTCTCTCTTTATGACCATATTCTTGATACATCATTATTATTCAATATTATTCCAGAACGTTTCCAAGGCAGAGCATTAGACAACGATTTATTGTTCGACATTGCCAGAGGTAATAAAGAACATATTGCAAGTGCATTGATCAAATGGTTCAACACAAATTATCATTATATTGTACCTGAATGGGACAACGTAGAGCCAAAATTAAATGACAATGTATTATTAGAGCGCTTCAAATATGCACAATCCATTAATGTGAATGCGCACCCAGTAATCGTGGGTCCCATAACATTCGTAAAACTTTCTAAGGGCGGTTCGCAATCATTTGAAGAAAAAGTAAATATTTTACTACCTTTATATAAAGAAGTTTTACAATCTTTAGTAGATGCAGGCGCAGAGTACATTCAAATTGATGAACCAGTACTTGTGGAAGATGATAGTGCATCATTTGAAAATATTACACGTACTGCTTATAACTATTTTGCCGAAGCAGGGTTAAGTAATCACCTTGTGATTCAAACTTATTTTGAACGTGTCAACTTAAAATTCCTCAACAGCTTACCTGTAAAAGGATTAGGTTTAGATTTTGTACATGATAACGGCTATAACTTAAAACAAATTAAAAATGGCGAACTAGACAAAAACAAAACACTTTATGCAGGTATTATAGATGGTCGTAATGTGTGGGCAGCAGACATTGAAGCTAAAAAATCATTAATCGACACACTACAAAGTGCTACAAATAACCTTGTCATTCAACCATCTTCTTCATTGTTACATGTACCAGTATCATTAGATGATGAAACATTAGACGAATCCATCGCAGAAGGTTTGAGTTTTGCCACTGAAAAATTAGATGAATTGGATGCTTTAAGACGATTATTTAATGACAATGACAGTCAGAAATTTGATGAATTGAAAGCACGTTATGAGCGCTTCCAAAATCAATCATTTAAAAATCTAGAGTATGATTTCGACAGTGTGCGTACTACGCGTCAGTCACCTTTTAAAGTGCGTAAAAAAGCACAAGATGCACGTCTCAACTTACCTGATTTACCAACGACAACGATTGGATCATTCCCACAATCGCAAGAAGTAAGAAAATTCCGTGCAGATTGGAAAAATAATCGAATTACAGATGAAGATTATAAAACATTCTTAAAAAATGAAATTGCGCGCTGGATTAAAATCCAAGAAGATATCGGATTAGATGTCTTAGTCCATGGTGAATTTGAACGAAATGATATGGTAGAGTTCTTCGGCGAAAAATTACAAGGCTTCTTAGTGACGAAGTATGGATGGGTGCAATCATACGGTTCACGTGCGGTAAAACCACCTATCATTTATGGTGATGTAAAATGGACAGAGCCTTTAACAGTTAAAGAGACACTTTATGCACAAAGTTTAACGGATAAACCAGTAAAAGGTATGCTTACAGGTCCAGTGACTATCTTGAATTGGTCATTTGAACGTGTAGACTTGCCACGCGAAACCGTACAAGACCAAATTGCATTAGCGATTAATGAAGAAGTTTTAGCTTTAGAAAAAGCTGGTATCCAAATTATTCAAGTTGATGAACCTGCATTGAGAGAAGGTTTACCATTACGTTCAGAATACCATGAAGATTACCTTAATAAAGCTGTGCATTCATTTAAATTAGCTACATCATCTGTTGCCGATGAGACGCAAATTCATACACATATGTGCTATTCTCAATTTGGACAAATCATTCATGCTATTTATGATTTAGATGCAGATGTTATTTCAATAGAAACATCTCGTAGCCATGGCGACTTAATTAAAGATTTTGAAGATATTACTTATGACTTAGGTATTGGATTAGGGGTATATGATATCCATAGTCCACGTATCCCTACTGAAGCAGAAATCACAGAAGCAATTAACCGGGCGCTACAAGAAATTGATCGTTCTTTATTCTGGGTTAATCCAGATTGTGGTTTAAAAACACGTAAAGAAGATGAAGTGAGAGAATCATTGACTGTGCTTGTAAATTCAGTAGACAAATTACGTAAATCAACAAACCCTGCAACAGTTTAATCATTAATGACGAAGGTGATATCAATGACATATCCACTATGGGAACAGTTAGAACAATTAAAAACTGCAACATGGGTAGACTTAACCCATACTTTTGATGAAACAATTCCGTGTTTTAGTGAATTTGAACGCGCAAAGGTTTCTACACTATTTAATGTTGCCGACGATGGTTTCTATGTCCAAAATTGGAATATTGTGACTCAGTATGGGACGCACATAGATGCCCCGATACATTTTGTCGAAAAAACGCGCTATCTTCATGAAATTGATCTAAAAGAACTCGTATTACCATTAGTTATTTTAGACTTTTCACAAGAAGTGGCAGCTGATGCTGACTTTATTTTAACGCGTGATCATATTAAACAATGGGAAACTGAACATGGTTCAATCGAACCTGGCACATTTGTTGCGTTTCGCAGTGATTGGTCCAAACGTTGGCCAGATATTGAACATTTTGAAAATAAAGATGCAGAAGGACAACTACACTTACCTGGTTGGGGCTTGGATGCCTTACAATATTTACTTGAAGATAGACAAGTCCAATCTATCGGTCATGAAACGTTTGATACAGATGCTTCAGTAGATGTTGTCAAAAATGGTGATATTGTCGGTGAACGTTACGTATTAGGTCAAGATACCTACCAACTTGAGTTACTAACAAATTTAGATCAACTGCCTACACGAGGCGCCATTATTTATGCTATCAGTCCAAAACCAAACAAAGCACCTGGATTTCCAGTACGTGCCTTTGCTATCAAACCTTAAAACCATAAGCGAAACGGTCCATTTCGCTTCAATAATATGAAACTTATAAAACCTAGCCATTATCATATATAAGAAATTGAGCACTTCTTATATTCATATATCTCTTTTATAAATAGACAATAAATTCTAAAATATGATTATGTTGATACGTAACTATTTGAAATAACGCTACACAAACAATTATCATTAACTGTTTATAGACACCAACATATTACCAACTTAACTGGGGCGGGAATTTGATATCAAATACAATTTTTGATTTCTATCCCGTCCCACTTTTATGGAATAAATACATAGGTCATAAGTTGGATTTTTAATAGATGATAATCTCTATCATTTAAAAAATTAAAATCAATGTTATACTTCAATTAAATTCTATTATATAAATAGCGTGTTATTGTGCATGCTTTACTATAAATTTTTAATACAATACGAGGTGACCTTTTTGGAATTAAATAAATCAAATTCCCCTTTTGATGAAAATCAATTGGAACTTATACAACAACTTATGCCAACACTGTCATCAAATCAACAGTCTTGGTTAAGTGGCTATTTGCTTAATGCTTCTACAGATGAAGGTGACCCATCGCAATATACCGATCATCCTGAAACATCTGAACACGCAAACGCAACAGCTGAATTAACATCGTCCATTGACAAAACTAATTCAGAAGTACCAACAGAAGATACGACGCATTCGACAATATCTACGGATGAGCCTATAGAAGTAAACATTTTATTTGGAACAGAAACAGGCAATGCTGAAGAAATTGCTGATGAATTTGAAACAAAATTAAAAGAACATGATTTTACAGTTCATACTTGGGAAATGGATGATTTTCCTCAAGAGGATTTATCAAAAGTTAACCATGTGTTTATCATTACTTCAACGCATGGTGTAGGAGAACCTCCGATTAATGCGTTGGATTTTTATGACTACCTGCATAGTGACGAGGCACCTGATTTAAGTCATTTAAACTTCTCAGTGCTCGCATTAGGTGACCAAGACTATCCTGATTTCTGTCAAGCAGGCAAAGATTTCGATAAAATCTTAGGTGATTTAGGTGGTCATCGATTAGCTGATCGCGTTGAATGTGATTTTGATTTTGAAGAAGTATCTGAGCAATGGATTATTGACATGCTTGAACTTTTGTCTCAAATGTCTCCTGGTAGTTCAAATAATGAACCTAAAGATGAAGATGTCGTTGTCGAAGAACCACAAGCAACTTATTCAAAAACACATCCATTTTATGCTGAAATCATCAAAAATAGTGTGTTAACTGAACCAACTGCTACCCGTGAAGTCAGACATCTTGAATTATCTATAGAAGGGTATGGCGAAGCCTACGAACCTGGAGACAGCTTAGTAATTATCCCTCAAAACAACCCAGAACTTGTAGAAGAAGTAATCCAAACATTGGATTGGGATGGCACAACAACAATAGACATAGACAATAGCGGTAATAGTACCACTATACAGGATGCACTTACGAACGAATTTGAAATTGCTAAATTAACACCATCTATATTAAATAATGCAGCTGCGTTATTTGGAAATCCTATGCTAAATGCAAATGTTCAAAACAACGAATGGGTACAAGATTATATTTATGGCAGAGATTTCATTGATTTAATTAAAGATTTTACACCTGTCGCGCTGTCACCTGATATGTTAAAAGACTTATTGAGAAAATTGCCGCCAAGAGAATACTCTATTGCTAGCAGTAATCAAGTAAATCCACATACCGTCCATATCACTGTACGCGTAGTTAAATATGACGCACATCATCGTGAACGTCATGGCGTATGTTCTGTACAACTCGCAGATCGTACACAATTAGGTGATAAATTACCTGTTTACCTTAAAAAGAATCCTAATTTTAAATTCCCTTACGATGAACAAACACCAGTCATTATGATTGGTGCAGGTACTGGCATTGCGCCTTACAGAGCTTATCTCCAACAAAGAGCGCATTTAGGACTGAAAGGTAACCAATGGCTCATATTTGGAAATCAAAATATTGATGCAGATTTCCTATATCGCAATGATTTAGAGTCATGGCTTGACCAAGGCGTGCTTAGTAAACTAGATTTAGCATTTTCAAGAGATACAGAAAATAAAATCTATGTTCAACACCGAATTGAAGAAAATGGGGAAGATTTTTATCAATGGTTAACAAATGGTGCAACCATTTATCTTTGCGGTGACAAAGAAGAGATGGCAAAAGGAGTACACCAATCTTTTGTCAATGTACTCATTCAGCATGGTAACTTTAATCAATCACAAGCAGAAGATTATTTAACAGAACTAATTAAAAATCAAAGATATCAACGCGATGTTTATTAATAGTTGAGCCAATCACTGCATCATCATTACATTGATATGAATCCTACAACCACCTCAGCGATTATTTTTCAGATAATCGCACGGAGGTGGTTTTTTTATACTAAATTGCTGTTAAAAATGCCGTTTAGAATAATATTACAACCACTTACCTATTTTGTATGGTAATCAAATCATTTATTTGTTTTACTTATCAATAAGAAGGAGGCGAACTGAGCATGGATGTGAAGGTAATATATAATCAGCATTTAGACAACAATCAAGTAATCATTGAAGTCAATGAACACACTGAGCACGTGAATGACATTGTAAACTATATTAACAAATTAGCCAAAACGAAGTTATTTCCCGGAAAATATAAAGGGGAAACACACTTTATAAAACAAGAAGATATTATTTCCTTTCGCATAGAAAATAAAATTCTTACTATGATTACCGCAGACAAACAATTTACAATGAATCAGCGACTATACGAAATCAAATCTCAAATCAACACCTATTTTCTACAAATCTCTAAATCTGAAATAATAAATATTAATTATATTGATTATTTGAAACTCAATAAAAATGGCACAATTGAAATTCGTTTTACTAATAATGATTTCACTTATTCATCAAGAAGGTATTTACCATTAATCAAGGAGGCTTTAAAATTATGAAACGCTTATTACACGGCGCAATCACAGGTATTGCTATTGGAGTTATCATTTCTTTATTTTTTTCAGTTGTTTTTTCACATACTTCATTTCATCCAGTCTCCCCTGTCTCAACAATGGGTCATTTATACTTTCAATATTTAAGCGAATTACAAACAATGTTTATCGCAGTTATCATCTGGGCATTAATTGGTATTACATTCAGTTTTGGAGCACTCATATTTTCAAGTTCTAGAAAATCATTATTATTTAAAACATCTGTGCACTTCACCCTAATGTTCGTTATCATGCTCCCTTTAGCAATACTAGCGGGATGGTTTCCACTTAATGTTTCAGCTTTAGTATCTTTTATCATTATCTATACAATTGTCTATTTTATCATTTGGTCAATAGAAGCGAAACGTAATCAAAACGATATCAATGAAATTAACGCTATGCTTTCAAAAAGAAAGGGTGAAAAACATGAATAAAGGGAGATACACTGTAATACCCAATGCCTCAGTCACAGTTTTTCTAATAGGACTTCATATAAATAAATGGTATAAAATTCATAAATGGTTACCTGTACTCTTAGCTATGCCACCTATGCTCAGAGAATTATCAAAAGATAAAACGCTGGGATGTTTATCTTTTGAAATGCTATTTAAATATCGTGGTGTGATGATTGTTCAATATTGGGAATCCAATGAAAAATTACTTTCTTATTCAAAAATGCCGGTACATTTAAAAGCATGGCGACGTTTTATGAAAGAACTTAAGCAAAATGATGCTGTAGGTTTTTATCATGAGACTTATAATGTCGATGCGAATCAATATGAAAATATTTATATTAACATGCCCGATTTTGGTCTAGGAAAAGCACGTAATAACGAAAAAGTAACCAAAGCTACACACACAGCAAAGCAACGCTTACGCTCATAAACCTGACCTATCAATGCTCATCCTGCCTTATCACTTTATATGCGATGAACATATACTAAAATAGTTTTCAGCATAGAAAAGCTCCCTTCAAGTTTCATTTTTTAAATGTCACTTTGAAGGGAGCATATGCATTGTCTATACTCATTCCTAACAGAATATAGTTATTTCAGTGTTTTATTACTTTACTAGCTAATTACTAAACTATTATCTTACATATTCAAAGATACCGGCAGCACCCATACCTACACCGATACACATCGTTACCATACCATATTGTGTATCCGAGCGTTTTTTCATTTCTGAAAGTAATCTGCCGACCAACATCGCACCCGTAGCACCCAATGGATGACCTAAGGCAATTGCTCCGCCGTTAACATTCGTCTTTTGAGCATCTAAACCTGTCTCTCTCATTGAAGCGATTGTTTGAGATGCAAATGCTTCATTCAACTCTACTAAATCAATATCATCTACATTCAAGTTTGCCTGTTTTAACACTTCAGGAATTGCATAAGCAGGTCCAATACCCATCAATTTAGGATCTACACCAACTGCTTTAAAACCTACGAATCTCGCAATTGGTTCTACGCCTAATTCCTTTACCTTTTCACCTGACATTACTACTACAAAGCCTGAACCGTCAGTTAAGGGTGCCGAGGAGCCTGCAGTCACTGTGCCGTCCGCCTTAAAAACAGTGGGTAATTTAGATAATGCTTCTTGATTCGTATCTGGTCTAATCAATTCATCATCTTTAAATACTGCCTGCGATACGACCGGACCATTTTCATCATAATCCACTTTATTCACTTCAATCGGAATAATTTCATCTTCAAATTTACCTTCTGCTTGTGCTTTAGCAGCACGGGCATGACTTTGTACTGCATAAGCATCTTGATCTTCTCTAGAAACCTTGTAAGTGTCAGCCACCATTTCTGCAGTTAACCCCATTGGATAAGATACACCAGAATCTTCGTCTTGTAGTATCGGGTTATTGGTTGGCTCATTGCCCCCCATCGGTACCGCACTCATAAGTTCAATACCTCCAGCAACAAGAATGTCTGCTTGGTCCGCTATAATTTGATTTGCTGCATGTGCAATTGTTTGTAAGCCTGAAGAACAATAACGATTGACTGTTTGACCAGGTACTTCATTTGGCATCCCTGCTAATAAGGCGATTGTTCTAGCAATATTTTGTCCTTGCAAGCCTTCTGGAAATGAATTCCCCACAATGACATCTTCAACCATACTAGGTTCAAATGAACCTCCAACTCTTTCTAAAACACCTTTCAATACTTTTGCAGCTACTTCATCAGGTCTTTCATGAGTCATTGCACCATTTTTTGCTTTACCAGCTGCTGAACGTCCATAAGCTACTATATACGCGTCTCGCATTTAGTTTCACCCTTTCCTCTATAATGTTCGATTATTAGTTGCGTAGCGGTTTTCCTTTTTCTAACATGTGAGAAATTCTATCGTATGTTTTTTTATTTTGAAGTAATTCTAAAAATCTTTCTTTTTCTAGTTTTTGTAAATATCTTTGATTTACATAGGTGTTACGTGGAACATCTCCACCACTTAGTACTTCTGCAATCTTCAATGTTATTTCATAATCGTAATCACTAATAAAGTGACCCACACGCTGTGCATCTAATTGACCTTCCGCTAAAGCTTTAAAGTCTCGACCTAAAGCGATATATTGAGTTTTTGGAAGTGGTACATAATTCGCTTCAGATTCATAGCGCGCACGTTTCAATGCAATTTCAATACGTCTTTCGGTATTTAAAATAACTGTATCTGTTTCTTTTAAATAGCCATATCTTTTTGCTTCATAAGCGTTTGTAGATACTTTAGCAAAGCCAATTTGCATTAAAATATTGGTAATAGACGCTTGTTTATCATCTTTTTTATGATTTGTACGCATAATACGATCTGTTAGTTCTGCTAGTCCGCCACCTGCTGGCAATAAACCTACACCTGTTTCTACAAGGCCAATGTAAGACTCACTCGCCGCTACAACAATTGGTGAATGTAATACAAGTTCACAACCACCGCCTAATGCACGTCCTTGAACAGCTGTTACAACAGGTTTCAACGCATGTTTTAGTCTCGCAAATACATGGTGTAATTGTTCGACCGCTTCACCTACTTCAGAAACCACTTTCCCGTCTTCATGTGCTTTCTTCATTTGATATAAATTAGCACCTACACTAAAGTTGTTACCACCTGCGTAAATCACCATGCTCGTGAAGTCTTCATTTTCAAGCTTATCAATTGCTTCTAATAAGTCAGATAAAAAGCTATTTGAAATGACATTATTTTTACTTTGTAATTTTAATAATAATTGATCTTTATTTGCTATAGATAAATTAGAATCGGATCTATCCCACAATTCTGAATCGATATAAGCTGTTACAGGTGTCACGCGTTCAATAGATTCATCTTCAGCATAAAACGGTTCGTTGCGTTGCTCAATCCAATCTGGTAACTGACCTAATTCTTCTTTCATTCGAGATTTAACACGTTCATATCCCATTAAATCCCATAATTGGAATGGTCCTAATTTCCAGTTGAATCCCCAAACTAATGCGCGGTCAATATCTTTAAAATCTTCCGCAGCTTTTGGTACATTCAATGCTGAATAATAGAAATTATTTCTCAATGTTTCCCATAAGAATACACCTGCATCATCTTGTGCATTAAAGATAACATCTAAATTTGAGGCAAGGTCTTTACTAAAATGACCTAAAATTTCTAGTTGTGGCTGTTTTGGCTCAACGTAGTCATTTTGCTGTTCATCATAAACATAACGTTGTTTTTTTACTTTTTTATAAAACCCTTGTTTTGTTTTATTTCCGAGTGCACCATTTTCGGCTAATTTTTCAGAAAGTGTTACATCTTTGAAGAATGGTTGCTCTTCTGGAATTTTTTGCAATCCTTTGATTACAGCCATAGCAATATCTAATCCTACTAAATCAGACAGCCCATATGTGCCCATTTTAGGTCGACCAATACTGCGACCAGTTAATGCATCAACATCAGTAATAGAGAAACCTTGCTGTTCTGCGCGATACATAATATCATTCATTGTTTGTGTGCCAACTCTATTGGCAACAAAACCAGGTACATCATTTGCTACAATTACCCCTTTACCTAATACATCTTCTGCAAAGGTTTGTACCCGTTCAACAACCGCTGAATGTGTTTGTTTATTGGGGATAATTTCCACTAATTTCATGATTCTAGGTGGATTGAAGAAGTGCATACCGAAAAATCTTTCTTTATCACTATCATCAAATACCTCTGCAATTGCTTCAATTGGAATACCTGAAGTATTTGTTGCAAACACTGCATCATTATTCGCTACTTTTTTAACTTGATCCCAAATTTGATGCTTTATGTCCACTTCTTCTTTAACCGCCTCAATATATATATCTGCATCATCATCTTGTAAATCTTCATTGAAATTACCATATGATAAGTTTGAGGCAAATGATAAATCAAACAGTTGTGGACGTTTAGGATTTGTAATTGCTTCATAAGCCTTTTTCGAGATTTTGTTAGGATCATTTTCATCAATGACAATATCCAATAATTTAACTTTTAAGCCTGCATTTACAAGTAGTGCAGCAATTTGACTACCCATTGTTCCTGCACCTAGCACTGTTGCTTTTCTTATCGTCATACTAAACCCTCCAATTTTTTCATTAACATCTTACACATAAATCTTTATATAAATGCGGAATCTCCTGTAATTGCTCTACCGATAACTAATGCATTGACTTCGTGTGTACCTTCGTATGTGTATATTGCTTCTGCATCTGCAAAGAAACGAGCGATATCATATTCTCCAGCTAATATACCGTTACCACCATGAACACCACGACCCATGGCTACAGTCTCTCTCAATCTTAATGAATTCATCATCTTAGCTGTTGAAGTCGCTACTTCATCATATTCACCGTTAGCTTGCATACGTGCGAGCTGTGCACATGTAGCCATGGCTTGTGCTAAGTTTCCTTGCATCATTGCCAATTTTTCTTGAATAAGTTGGAATTTACTAATTTCTTTACCGAATTGTTTACGTTTTGTTACGTAATCTGTCGTTGCTTTCAATGCGCCAGCCATTGCACCTGTCGCCATATAAGCCACACCTGCACGTGTTGAATATAAAACTTTCGCGATATCTTTAAAGCTATTGATATTTTGTAAACGCTGTTCTTCTTTGACGACAACATTTTTCAAACGAATTTTTGCATTAGGTACGATTCTTAGTGCAATTTTATGTTCTAACAGTTCAATTTCTACGCCTTCTTGACTTGGCTCAATTATAAATCCTTTCGGTTTGCCAGTTTCAACATCTACGGCATAGACTGGCATGACATCTGAAACATTTGCTCCACCAATCCATTTCTTTTCTCCGTTAATAATCCATTCATCGCCTTGACGTTTTGCAGTTGTTTCTAACCCTCCTGCGACATCAGAGCCATGTTCTGGTTCTGTCAGCGCAAAACAAGTACGTAATTCATGTGATTGTAACTTTGGTAGATAATAGGCCTGTTGTTCTTTACTACCGCCAAACCAAAATGAATTATGTCCTAATCCTTGATGCACACCTAACAATGTTGCTAAAGATACATCAAATCTTGCAATCGTATATGACATGAAAAACTGGAACATTTGACTCGGTGTACGGGCGCCTTCACGACCTTCAAACAGCAATGGATTATTAAAATAGTTAAGTTTTCCTAACTCGTCAAAATAACCTTCTGGCTCAGTGGCATTTAACCAATGTTCATTCACAGAATCACGATATTTTTCTTCTAACATATCATTCAATTGTTTTAATAATTTCACTTCGCCTTCCGTTAAATCTTTTCCAATACTTAAAATATCTTCTGGGTACAATGCTTTTAGTGTTTCTTCTTTTGTTGGCATAATTAAAACCTCCATTTTTTGATAGCGCTTACATTTATAGTAAAAAAATTTTGTGCTTTTCAGCATTTTATTTTAATTCAAATCATCAACACCTTTGGCTTCTTGTTGAGCTTTCTCATTCATGTATTTCTGAAGTTCTAATTTGTCTGCTTTTGATGTAGAGTTCAATGGCATGTGTGTCAATTTCAAATATAATCTCGGTATTTTATAACCAGCAATATTTTCACGCATATGCGCATCTAATTTTGCTTCAAAATCCGGATCATCTTCGGTAAGCACAACTGCTGCAGCAACTGATTCACCATATTTAGGACTATCATATCCAACGACAACCCCTTGAGCTACGAGTGGGTGTTCTGCTAATACCGTTTCCACTTCGGAAGGTAGGACATTCTCACCACCAGTAATAATCATTTCTTTACGACGATCAACGATATAGACATCACCATCTTCGTCTACTTTTGCTAAATCGCCTGTTAAGAAATATTCGCCATGAAATGTTTTTGCAGTTTCTTCAGGTTTGTTCCAATAACCAGGTGTTATATTATTACCACGAACGCCAAGTTCACCGATTTCACCAACTTCTACCTCTTCAAAGTTATCATCGAATATGCATATATCCATAAACATGACTGGTTTACCAATACTGCCTGGTTTCTGCGCACCATTTTCCGGTGTATTGACCATTACGAGCGGTGCTTCAGTTAAGCCATAACCGTTAATAATTGAATAGCCTAAACTATTAAATTTCTTTTGCACCATTGGTAAAGGTGATGAACCACCTTGAATTAAGAAATCGATACTTTCAAAGTTTTTTAAGTCGAAATTTTCTGCTACCAACATGGCATAATACATCGTTGGAATCTGAATTAAATAATTTGGTTTGTACTGAGCCATTAAATCATTTAGCGCTTCACCATTAAAATAACGCTGTAATATCAGAGTGCCTCCAGCCATTAATAAAGGCAGCGTCAAATCGTTAAATCCTAAGACATGGAACATTGGTGTGGAAATAATTGTGGTATATGTCGAATTAATTTTATAAGTCAGTGCAATATTGATTGGATTATTTACAAAAGAATCGTATGAAAACATAACTCCTTTAGGTAATCCCGTTGTACCGCTTGTATACATTAACGATGCTAAATCGTTTCCTTCCACATTAACAGTATTGAAAGGACGGTGTTGCGAAGGATCTACTATATCATCATATGCTTTTGAGTCAATATCCATGTGCAGTAAGTCGTCTGCAATACCTTCTAAACTTGAGACATGCTTCTCAGCGTAAAAAATGAGTTTGACATTTGAATCTGCAATCACACTTTTTATTTCCTGTGTTTTCAAACGCCAGTTAATTGGTAAGTATACAGCCCCCAATTTAAATGAAGCGAACATCAAATCTAATAATGCTACGTCATTAGGTGTGAATATACCGACGACATCGCCACGTTTTACACCTTGATCTTGTAAATGATTAGCTAAATTTTCTGCACGAATATTTAAATCTTGATAAGTCCATTCTGTGCCTTTGAATGGGTCAATCACTGCGGCTTTTTCATCGTCAAATGTCGCTCTTGTTTTAATCCAGTCGTAGTTCATATTTTTCTCCCCCTTAGTTTAAATACGATAATCCGACTTTATTGCATCAGACAATCCTCCCCACTTATCTTGATAAATATCGCTATTTATTTCTTTCAAATGCGTTGCAATGAGCGGCTTGAATTCCATATTTGCTAGAATATCTCGCTCTAAATCAAGACCAGGAGCTATTTCAATGAGCATTAATCCCTGTTGTGTGAGTTCAAATACAGCCCTTTCGGTGACAAAGTAAATCTCTTGTTCAAGCAAAAACGCATTTTCAACATTGAAATCAATATTATCAATTTCATTGATAAATTTTGGTATGTGACCTTCTTGTTCTACATTGACCTTGCGCTGTTCATAACTTAGTTGACCCCCGACAACTAACGAACCGGAAAAGACAATTGTTTTTACCGTTTGACTTATGTCGATAAACCCACCACAGCCATTCATTTTATTGCCAAATTTTGAGACATTTACATTACCCATGGAATCTACTTGAGCAAAGCTTAGAAAGGCTATATCAACGCCTCCGTTATAAATGAAATCCCAAGTCATATCGTGTCTCATACGTGCACTTAAGTTATAGTTCATACCAAAATTTTTTCCGCTGCTAATCAAACCACCAAATACGCCTGTATCTATATTGGGCTGTACTAAATTGTTAACCCCTTCTTCAGTTAAAACATTAGATAACTCATTATTTATGCCAAAACCAATACTGATGACATCACCTTGAAGTAAAAATTGAGCAGCACGTCTCAAAATTACTTTTCGAGTGTTCAATTCTATATATGGTTCTCGCATCTCTGTAATTTGATAATGTCCTGAAAGTGCCGGATCATAGTACGTTTGAATCACTTGTCTATGATATTTTGGATCACGGTTCACTACAATATAATCTACTAATTTGCCAGGTATAAACACTTCATTTGGATTGAAACGACCACTTTGAATCACTTCTTTCACTTGAACAATAACCTTTCCATTATTTTTATGCGTAGCTGCTGCTAAACTAAAACCTTCTCCTAAGTGTGTCTCATGCTTCATATAAATATTACCTGCTTCATCAGCATATGTACCTCTTAGTAAAGCTACATCAATTTCTGGAAACTGATATTTCAAGTAAGTGTTATCATTGATATTTATTAAAGAAACCAAATCCTCAGTCGTACATGTATTGACTTTTCCACCAGAATAACGTGGATCCACATTTGTATTTAAACCAATTTTAGTAATCGGCCCTGGAAAAGCTTCCGTACTTCCTCGATAATGTGTGGTTATAACACCTTGAGGAAGGAAATAAGCCTCTATTTCATTGTTCTGCATTGCTTGAATCGTTGCTGGTGAACCAGTAATAATACTCGTGATTAATCGTTTAACCATACCCCTTGAAACGAATGAATCTAAATCATAACTGTCACCTCTATAGTCACTAATATCATTAGCAAGCATGAACGTTAAATTATTAAGTGATTGATCCTCATCATATTGTTCGACTAACGTTTTAAGTATCTCAGCTGGTAAATTTGCTGTAGATAAGGCTGCCAGAGCTATAACATCACCTTCTTTTACGATGTCTTTCAAATCTGAAAATGGAATAATTTTCATACAGTTTCTCCTATCTATGTTTAATCCAACTAATAAAATATTGAGTGATAAATATCTCCTTTCTTCATGTATGTAAGCCCTTACATGTAATATACCATTATTTTTGAAATTTATGCAAAAATTTTAAATTTTACGATTATAGTGAATTGTGAAAATATACACAACATCTGCTATGACGGTTTTGGAAGTGTGTGAAGGAAAATATGAAAATCATTGAAAGAGAACCAGGCAGACAAAATGTTTTATCAAAAAAAGGATATATCCGAGGACGATAAAAAATCTGGGACATCATTGCTTTGTCCCAGACGTATTCATTACATTTTCTGTTGTAAGGTACTATAAAAAAAGAAACAGTCATTTGTATTTCACTTGCTGCTACCACCCGCGCTGTACTTTTATCTATTCATTCTCCAACAATTTAAATTTTTCTTCTAATGTTTGAAGCCCTTGATCTATAATCTTTTTTTGTTCAATTAAATTTTTTTGATGTTCCAAAAATATATTTTTCCGCTTCGTTTTTGTGTCACTGCCTTGATGATATAACTCCGCAATTTCTTTTAATTTTGATATAGGCATATGTGTCTGGCGCATACATTTTATAAATTCAATCCAATATAAGTCTTCTTCTGAAAAATCTCTATAACCATTCTTATTTCTCTGAACAAATGGAAAAAGTCCTGCTTTATCATAATATCGAATGGTATGTTCACTGATGCCTAAGTTATCGGCAACTTGTTTGACTTGCATAATTTACCTCCTAAAAAAAGGTGACTTTATAAAGTCACCTTTTTGTCTATTTCATAAGTTGAACCAGTAAATCTTCATAGTCATTATCAATGATAGCTTCAAATCCAAATGTTGATGTCATATCGTTCTTTAATGACTCCACACTGTTATAACCAATGTGTTCAGGATCATCTATATTTAAACCAATCCCTTTAATATCATTATGGAATAAATTATTTTGATGCGATAGCTCAATAATCTCTTCAGCTAATGATTTAACGTAATTATGACTTGGCACAGATACACTCTTTTCATCTATTACCTTGGCTTCTGTAATAATTTTGATATCTGTTTCTTTCCCTTTAAATATTGCTAAAAAGTAATTCATATCAAAATGACCTCCTTATGATTAAAAAGTAAACTAGCGTGTCGTATAACCGCCGTTAGCAAATAATGTTTGTCCGTTGATCCACCATCCATCTAAAGTTAAGAAAGTAATAATTGGCGCGATGTCTTCTATTTTTGTAAGTTGGTTATGAAGCGCTTGGGATTTATGGAATGCTACAGCATCATCGCCTTCTTGTGGATAGAAGAATGGCGTATCCATTGGCCCTGGAGCGACAGCGTTTACTGAAATCCCTCTATCCATAAATTCTGAGGATGCTGCGCGTGTATAATGCTCAACAGGCGCTTTGCCACCAGCATAAGTTGAATAAAAACCGGTGTAAGCAGCAAGCAATGCAGTGGCTAAAGTGATGATTTTACCATGATCATTCATAGATTTTTCAGCATATTTAATAAAGAAATAAGCTGACTTTGCGTTGATGTCCGCCATGCTATCGAATTCTTCTTCAGTCGTTTCTGAAATAGGTTTTTTAAGCACTTTTCCAACAGTATTTATTGCAATATCAACTTTTCCAAATGTCTCTTCAGCATGTTGAAATAAAGCTTGGACATTATTAACGTTTGTCAAATCACCAGAAAATAATGTACCTTCCCCGCCTAAATTTTCAACTTTTGTAAGTGTCGCTTTTGCATCATCTAAAGAATTTTCATCATGGTGATGGATTACTAATTTGGCTCCTTCTTTAGCGTAAGTAGTACTTAATAAACCACCAAGGTTCTTAGCACCACCAGCAATAACTACAACTTTGTCCTGTAGACTATTAAATTTACCCATATTATATAACCTCCTTTGAATATAATTCAATCGTAAACCTTAGAGCGCGATATCAAGCAAGTGATTGCTGAAAAATGCTAATATTTTTAGTGGCGTCTTTGTTTCATGAGAATGTGCTGTATGTGAAGAAAAATGATGATATTACTTTGTTCTGTAGGCTTTTATATCGTTATTTGCTGACAACCTTCATTTCCTTACTTTTTTAGTTGCGCGTTAACTTTTTTACTGTGTAGTAGATTATTAATAAAAAATAATAACCATAATATTAGAAAAATAATCACAAATATAGTAATTGATGAAACCACTGTGGAAACCTCCATCGGTAACCAATGATTAAGATAAGCTACAACAATAAATGAAATAACACTACCACTTAAATGAATGAATAATTGCAGTAATAAAGGTATACTTTCTACTACATAAATACTAGATAATAAGCCACAAACAGCTCCAAAGAAATATATTCCTAATACATCACCAAAACCAATGCTCATGTGATTAGCTGCGAGAAAGATAATCGTGATGCTACTGCTAAATCCGACACCTTGTAACATTTCTTTTAAGGTTCTTTTCATTATAATCCTCTCCTTATATGTTATATGCCTAATGCTTTATTTAAATTTTTGACGTATCTTCGAGATATAGATACTTTCTTGCCATTCGTAAGTGTAGCTATTAGATTACCTGAGAAGGACGGATTAACTTTCTTTATAAAATGAACATTAATAATTGATGATTTAGATATTTTTATAAAGAAAGCGCCGGCCAACTTATGTTGTAATGTACTTAAAGTCATACGTGTTGTAAGTTCTTTTTCTGTTGTCGTAATTGTGATTTCTTTATCAAATATTTCAGCGAACATGATATCTGATTTACTGATCATGAATATACCTTCTGATGTTTTAATCCCTAGTTTATCTAAATTTGAAAATGTGAAATTATTAATGTGTTCTAATAAACTTTCACCTGTTTTTCTATCAAAAGTATTGATGTTTACTTCTGTTATAGTGCGAACTTCGTCTACTTTCAGATGAACTCGTACGTCACTTTCCATAGTACCGCCCACTCTTTTTACTTATACTATATAATTCTCTGCTATTTTGTCAGTACTTTTATCGTAAGAGGTCACCAATATAACGTAACCGGTTGAAAACATAATTATAAAATTCAAACTCTTTTTCTAATTCCATTCATAGTTTTCTTTTTAATAATATCAATAATAGTTATGTCTATTGCAGAACACATAATTTTGTATTCTTACCCATCAAAATGTAATAATCCACTTATAAAACAATAGCTGTGTTTAATTCACAAAAACCCCCCACTACTGAAAATAGTAAGGGGGGTTTGGAATGTGTCTTATTCGACTAATTTTATTCATCATTACGTAGAGGAATCCATACATAAACAATGCGACATAACACCTAATGATTAACTAAAAACTATTTTATATGCGTACAAGCAGTAAAAAAAGGATAAGTCAAAGTTTAATATAAAGGCTAAAAAGCGTCATAACCTCTATATAAAGAGATAATAAAGTTGATAAATCAATTAAAATTCTTTTAAAATAATAGTTACAAGTAAAATTGCTAAACAAACTCATGTAAATTGTTCTACAACTTGTAGAGAATTTAAAAATCAGGAGGAATGAAATGGTTAAATCCGTGCAGGTTTATCATTATGACTCATTCAGTATAGAAGCCAATAAAGGGAACCCTGCTGGCGTTGTATTGGATACAGAAAATTTAACAGATTGGGAAATGCAAGAAATTGCATCAAAAATTGGCTTTAATGAAACTGCATTTCCTGTTAAATCTGATAAGGCAGACCTTAGAATACGTTTCTTCACGCCAGGCCATGAAATGGACCTTTGTGGTCATGCAACAATTGCCACGATTTATGCTTTAAAAGAAAAACAATTACTAAAAAATAAAAACGAAATTACAATTGAAACTAAAGCAGGCATTTTAGCTATCGGAATGAATGTATCTCATAATGACCAAATATATATCACTATGCAACATGCCACACCACAATTTGAGACATTCAATGGCTCTAATAAAGATTTAGCTCATGCACTAAGTATCGAAGAAGAAGATATCGTCGATAATTTACCAGTTTTATATGGAAGTACAGGCGTTTGGACACTTCTGGTTCCAGTGACAAGTCTAGCTGTTTGTCAGAAAATGAAACCCAACAATGACCAATTCCCTTCTATATTAAGCGAAAAGCCTAACGTGTCTATTCATCCATTTTGTTTTGAAACATATCATCCAGATGCTAATATGCATGCACGTCATTTTTCTTCACCTTTCTCTGGAACAACAGAGGATCCAGTTACTGGAACAGCTTCTGGAGTTATGGGGGCTTACTTTGTTAAATACATACATAACAATTCAGACCATCCACTCAATCTTATCGTTGAACAAGGTCAAGAAATTGGTAAAAACGGTAAGGTGAAGGTTAGCGTTACTTTTAATGACAATGAATTGGATATAAAAATAACTGGAACAGCCGTTAGCGTTAAAACATTTATTGTTCATTTAACTGATTCTTAATTGAAATCAACTTAATAAATATATGTAATTGACTTAGTGATAGCTATAAAGTTCGCATTATAAATAATGTAAAATAAGCATCAACAACTGTAACTAATCGTTTAAGTAGTTAAAAAGTTTAAACCGTTCGCTGATTAAACATGTATATCAAATTCATAATAACGGCAATATAAAAGGACCAATCCATGAGTATCTTACGGATTAGTCCTTATTTTAAATATGAGATTTATAGCGCGGTATCATTTATTAATGAATTTCAATATATGCTTAAGCCTTTACATTTTTAGGAATGATGATTTGAGTCAAAATCACACCTATAATCATAATCAATAAACCTGTTAAAAATGAAGTCGTCGCAGCTACACTAGCACTATGGTTGACTTGCACTGCTGCAAAAATAGTTGTGTTAAGCGCAATGCCTAGCGCACCACCTAGTGTCGCACACATTTTGTAGATACCTGAAGCTAAACCAACTTTTTCATCAGGAATTGTTAAAATTGCAACTGTAATTCCTGGTGTAGCACATAAGCCATTTCCTATAGCACAAATGACAAATCCAAACACGACAATGCCTACATACCAATCTGTTGGTAATACAGTTAAACTGATAAACATAATTCCTATTGCTGGAAATAGTGGTCCTACCAATAACAGTGGCTTGCCTCCAAAACGTAAGGATAATTTTTCTCCTAAACGGATCATCACAACTGCCATAATGACATAAGGAACAGTCACAAGTCCTGCTTGAAAGGCATTTAATCCTAATTCTGTCTGCGCATACATATTAAATACTGTCGTCGTACCTATGCCAGAATTGAGTACAACATTGATCATTGAAGAACCAACAAAACCACGGTTTCGGAACAATGAAAAATCAATGAACGGTGCATGTTTTTGCCTTTCAAAGAATATAAAAATAACTGTAGAAATTATAAAAATCACAAAACATGTAATTGAAAAGGTACTGAACCAACCTTGTTCAAACCCTTGTGTGGCAAACAATGTAATACTTCCTATTAAAACTGCAAATAAAAACATTCCAATATAGTCAAATGGTCTTGTGTCAATTTTTTCTTTTTCTACTTCTTCTGTTCCCCACAATAACCAAAATGCAATAATTGAAATAATGATAGAGATGATAAAGTTAGATTGCCAATTGACATATGTCGCTATCAATCCCCCAACCATCGATGCTAAACCGATACCACCAACGCTACCGATCATCAAGTAGCTAAATGCTCTACGCATTTCTTTACCTTTAAATTGCTCATTAATCACGCCTACGGTAGAAGGAAGTAAAATAGCTGCCGAAAGTCCTTGCAACATACGTCCTACCAATAAGAACGCCGTCACACTAGACACAATAATAAGTAATGAACCTAAAATACTAAAAATGATACCAATATAAGTCATTTTTAGTTTTCCAATTTTATCAGAAACGTCACCTGCACCGACCATAAAAATACCAGTAGCAAATGACGCTAAACTGACAGATAAGTTAACAACACCTGGTGTTGTTTGATAGGTATGTTGAACCTGTGTAGATATATTAATAAACGATTGGGCAAAAAGCCAATACGTTAACACACTTAACACAATAGCTAAAATCAATTTGTTGTTTGATTGTTGCTTTGTACTCACGATGCATGAACCTCCTCATCTAAATATTGCATATAAAAATACGCACTAGATAGATATTATCATACAAAGTACAATTTATTTTATGAATTCTTACTATTTTTCCAATTCATATAAAAATCTACTTTTATTTAAATCCTAAAAGTAAGTTTAAAGTTTGTACAACGCCATCTTCATTATTATTAATTGCAATTAAATTTGCCTCTTTTTTTAATTCAGGATAAGCATTATCCATAGCGACTTTATATTTCGCCGCTTTAAATAAATCTAAATCATTATACCCATCACCAAATGCAATAGTTTCTGAAGGTGTAATTTGAAGTAAATTCTGAATTCGATTAATTGTAGTTCCTTTATTCACGCCCAAGTCTGCAATGTCAATCCATGATTCATCTGAAGCTACGATATAAACATCTTTTTCAAAATGTTTTAGACGGTCGGCAGTCTCTTTACAGTGAGCACTTGCGTCATGAACAGTAATTTTCAATAAATCATCTTCAATATCGTTATAATCTTTAATATAGTGCACATGTTGATAAGAACCATGCACGTGCCTTTTTTCTGATTCAGAAATATTGTCTAACACGTATGCACCGGTTTTCGAACAAGCCAAAATGGTTTGTGTATCATCAATTGCTCTTATCGTATCAATAATTTCTTTTGCTTTTTGATTTTCTATCACTGCATTGTAAATAAAATCCCCATTGTATTTAATTCGTGTTGCACTGTCGCCTACAATAAATGTATTCGTTGCGAGATCACCTACAATAGTTTCTACACGCTCACATTGCTTACCAGTACAAAAGACAAAGCGAATATCTTGATTTGCACAATTTTCTTTTAACAATTGAAAAGTCTCGTAATTAAATTGGCTATCATCAGTTAAAAATGTGCCATCCATGTCCACGACAATCAGTTTAATATTCATAAAAACGACCCCTTTATTTGGCATTTAACTTATTGTATCTACTTATCATTATAATTAGCAATTTTTCTAATCCGTATTGAGTCATGACGTCGCAGTTATTTGCTTTTTCTGAAATTGTTTTGGGGTGAGCTTGTATTTTTCTTTAAAAACTTTAATAAAATAACTCGTTGTTGAAAAACCACATGCCATTGCAATATCAGTAATCGTATATGATTGTTTACTACGCAACATTCTTACGCTGTGTTCTAATCGTAAATTCACCAAGTATTGCATAGGGGTCTGATTTACATAAAATTTGAAACATCTAACCGTTTCAGATTTACTCATATGAATCTCATCACTTAACATTTGTAATGAAATTTTCTTGTGAAAATGATTTTGCAAATATGTTATCAGCCTTTTAATACGATAATCAAAGTAGTATCGCTTTTGTTCATTTACTACTGCAAAATGCAGTAATAACCATTTTATTGCTTTATAATATTTGGCAGTAATATCTAGTTCAAAGTATGAGTTTTGTTTTTCATAAATTTGACCAGCTGAGTTAATAATCTCTAAGAGTTCTCTTTGTTGTTTGTCATCTTGGGATAAGTATATATAGGGAACATAATGTGCTTTATTTATAATTTCTGATACATAATTAAATTCTAAATAATTGATAGTTTCTGGTATCTCAATATTCCAACAATAATACTCTGTTTGTGAAAATTCACTTGTTAACTCATGCACAACATTTGAATTGATAAAAAGCCCGTCTCCCTTTTTAATATTAAATGTGTCGTCACCAATTGAAACATCGAGTGTTCCATTAACCACATACATAAATTGTAATGCGTGGTGCCAATGTATAGGAATATAGCCAAAAATCGTGCGATTTAAATGTGTATGTAAAATAATATGTTTCCATTGTTTATCAGGAAATTGTATTAATTCTTCTCTTGTATTTTCTACGATAATTTCTTGATACATAAATGAGACACCTCAATATTTTGCTATTTTAAGCTTATTTTTATATATTATATCGCTTATTTTATCGGTATAGTATAAATATATTAATATTTTACAGGTGATGATATGGTAAATAAAACAAAATTTAGAATCATAGGTATTTTATTAGCTATTGTAGGGGCTTCATTTTGGGGGCTCGGTGGTACGGTATCAGATTTTCTTTTTCAACAAAGGGACATTGATGTCAATTGGTATGTAACTGCGAGGTTATTAATCAGTGGCTTCGTCTTATTAATGATTTACAAAATAATAAATAGAAAATCTTCATTATTCGATATATTTAAAAATAAGCATAGCTTATTTCAACTTATCATTTTCTCAATTCTTGGTATGTTACTCGTTCAATATGCTTACATGGCGTCTATCAATTTTGGTAATGCCGCAGTCGCTACTTTACTGCAATACATAGCCCCAGTATATATCATTATTTGGTATGTGATTAGACGTAAAGAACGCTTTAAACCTTTTGATTTGGTTGCGATTATCCTCACATTATCAGGTACATTTTTACTACTAACCAACGGATCTTTTAGTAAGCTTGTGGTATCTACACCAAGCGTAATTTGGGGGATTATATCTGGCTTAGCACTTGCTTTCTATACACTTTACGCAACACAATTATTAACTCGGTTTCCATCTATTTTAGTTGTCGGCTGGGCCATGTTAATTTCAGGCATTGTCATGAATTTCAAAGCACCTATATGGCAATTTGACCGGTCTCATTTAACAGGATCGACTGCACTTTATTTAACTTTTGGTATTATTGCTGGAACCGCTATAGCATTCTTTTTCTTTATTGAAAGTTTAAATTACTTATCGGCAAAAGAAACAACGCTTTTCGGCACAATTGAACCTGTTATGGCCATATTAGCAAGTGCCTTTTGGCTTAATGTTACGTTTCGTAGTTTTCAATTAATTGGCATTCTACTGATTATCGTACTCATTTTGGCTTTATCATTAAAAAAACAACATAGCATAGAATAATTTATATAAAGCAAAAATTTAATATGTACTTGTAACACTATTGATCTTAGCAATAAAAAGGTTATCGCTAGCGAAGATAAATAATTTCTATAGCAAACATTATTAATTTAATTTTAAAATGTTTTGAACAATATTGATGGGGTTTATATTTATGATATTAATATAATAGTAAAGGGGGATAATTAATGAAAAAATCAAACATTTTACTTACGTCATTATTAGCAAGTTCAATAGCAGTGACGGGAATCCACGGCACAGCTAATGCTGAGGAAAATGGTGCTAAAACTGTTACAGGGGAAACGCTGCCAAATAGTACTGACCCAGACGGTGATGGATGGGCAAACATGGACTTTGATATCTCTGCTCTACCACAAACATATCAAGATGAAATAACACAACTTACTCAGCAAAAAGATTCTGGCAAGTTATCTCAAGTCAATTATAATGAAAAAGTTGCAAGTATCTTTGAACAAGCAAAAGAAGAACAACAAGCACATCAAACTACGCAAGGTAATAGACCATATGGCGGTGTAAAACCTGATGGTATGTCTAACGAAGACTATCAACAATTAGAAAATAACGTACCAAAACGAACAGAAGTTTCACCAGAAGCATACGAACAAGCTATAGAAAATGAAACACAAAAAATTGCCAATAAAAATAATCAATCAATTAATACACCACAAGGAGTCGTTACACCAAACGCTCAAGATAACCAAATGGAACAACCACAAAATTTACCAGATACTGGACAACAAAATAATGCTGAAATTTTAAGTATCAGTGCTGGTTTATTAGCATTAACTGCTGGACTTAGTCTACTAATGTTTAAAAATCGTTTTGTTAATAAATCTAAATAATGATATACATATCACTACTCAATAGAATTGAGTAGTGATATTTTAAAACTTAATTAAAACTCATATCAATTCCCTCTAATTAAAACCATATTATATTAAGGTTTAGCCTGAAATTTTAACATGCTTCCTACTTTTTATTTTAAGACAAACTATAAAAAAGAGTAGAAACGGAATTAACAATGTCGATTAATTCCAAATTTCTACTCAATCAGGACTAACAAATACTATAATAATCAATGCATAGATTTTGTCTAAACCATTAAACTTTTTATTAATGTTTAAACCGTAATATGTTTAATTTTTGATGTTTTTAAGATTCTTTAAAATATACAATACATAATAAATAATGCCGACACAGAACCAAATTAATGTATAGATTTTAGCCTGACCACTTAATCCCCAGAACACAATAAATACACAAATAAAAATAATCACTGGCATCACTGGATAAAAAGGTAATTTAAATGCCGGTTGTGGTAGATCATGACCTTCTCTTTTACGCAATGAAAAAATACCTACTGTCACAAACATAAAAGCTACAAGCGCACCCGCTGAAATTAATTGTGCTAAAAAACCAAACGGAAATACAGAACCAATAATAATTGCAACAATCGATAGTACGATTAACGCACGATTCGGCAAATTCTTATTATCTAATTTTCCTAACCAAGACGGTAAGATGCCATCCCTGCCAAATGAATAAAGTAAGCGAGAACCCGCCATCATCATACCAATTAAAGCAGTAAACATACCAATCACTGAGACTGCCTGCACTATAACCGCAACGGTACTATGACCACTCATACGCAAAGCCCAACCTACTGGTTCAGCATTATTTTTATATTGCGCATAGTTAAACATTCCCACTAATACAAGTGAAACGATTATAAACAAAGTAACCGCAATCAGTAAAGAGCCCAAAATCCCTCGTGGCATTGTTTTTTGTGGATTAATCGCTTCACCAGAGTTTGAAGCGATAGAATCAAAACCGATATAAGCAACAAAAATGACAGAGCTACCTGCATATATTCCCTGCCAGCCACCAAATGCACCTGCTGCAGTTTCACGGTACTCTGGAATAAAAGGGATGTAATGACCAATATCAATCACTGATAAACCTACGATAATAAATAAGAAAATAGCCAATACTTTGAGAATCACGAGTGCATTTTGAACACGGGCCGCTTCTGACGTTCCTCTATATAGTAATACCGCAGTAATAATGACTACAATAGCTGCTAATAAATCAACGATACCTCCGTCTGTACCGAGAGAGTTAGATAATGACTGAGGTAGTGATATATGAAAAGGCTCTAATAAACCTCTCAAATTAGCTGAAAATCCTGATGCCACAAATGCAACCGCAATTAAATATTCAGCAATTAATGCCCAACCTACAATCCATCCAAAAAATTCTCCAAATAATATGCTAATCCAAGTATATGCTGATCCAGCAAAAGGCATGACAGATGCCATTTCTGCGTAAACAAATGCTACCAATGCTGCCACAATAGCTGCTACTAGAAAGGATAAACTGACTGAAGGACCCGTGTGATCTGCAGCTACAACACCAGGCAACGTAAAAATAGCAGTAGAAACAATTGTACCGACACCTAAAGCTAAAAAGTCTCTTATTCTTAATGTACGCTCTAAATGAGCATCTTTATTTTGAAATTTAGCAATATCTTCCTTTTTGAAAATTTGTTTTAAAAGATTCATCAATTTTCTCCTTGTTAATAATGTACAAACACGTATTACAGTATAGTGATTTTTAATTGTAATGTACATATCCTTTTAAAAAAGAATCTTTTACAAATGCATGATTATTTTAAATATTTCTTATCTGAATAAACACATTTTAGTAATTTCAAAACCTATATAAACATACTTTTTTCATATATTTATCATACAACAATCTCTTATATGGTACGTATATAATTTGAAAGATATGACCTTATTTTTGTCTTAATCTCCTTATTACAATCAATTTATTTTGCATAAAATGATGACAATACTTGCTTTAAATCTAATTTTGCATCATTTAAAATGTCATTTTCAGGTAATATCGCAGTTCCTTGAGCTCTAACTACATAAAATTCTTCAAACCCCATAATATCTTCAAACATCGCTTTCAAATAATGATAAGAAAAATCTAATAATTTATAACGATCATCATTTGTATAAATTGAACCACTTGCTTGTAAGTATAACGCTTTATAATTATCTGTCATTAAACCTACAGATCCACTTTCAGTATATTTGAACGTTTCACGTGCAATCATAATATTATCTATATAATCTTTAAGTCGTGACGTAATATTAAAATTGTGTAATGGTGAAATAATGACAATTCTTTTATACGCTTTAAATTGTTGTAATAACTCTGATGTTTTGGTTGAAATCAGTTCTTCTACTTCGGATAATTTTTCTCCTTCACGTTGCTTGTGCCATACATTCAGTAATTGATTTTTTTCAATACGAGGCAACTGAATGTCATATAAATTCAAAACTTCTGGTTGTTCATTTGGATACAATTGTCCATATGCTTCAAGAAACATTTCTTTTAATTTAAAAGAAAAGCTATCTTCTTTTTTAAAATCAGGATGTGCATTAATCATTAAAGTTTTCATATACATTCTCCTTAAAAATTTGTTAACCTAAGTATATATTTCAATGGTGTCTAAATAAGTCACCTTTAAAGGAGAAAATATGAAAAAATCCGAACGATTAAATCAAGAGCTTATCTTTTTAAGTAACAAACATGCTTTTCATTTAATTGATTTAATGAGAGAATTTAATATTTCAAAAAGAACAGCGTTAAGAGATGTACAAGAATTAGAAAACATGGGACTTAGTATATATGTAGAAAACGGGCGCTATGGCGGATATAAAATCATTTCACAGAATTTGTTAACACCCATATATTTTAATAATGATGAAGTATTAGCAATCTTTTTTGCACTTAAAGCTTTAGATTTATTATCTACAACACCCTTTCAAAAATCTTATACACAAATCAGTGAAAAATTATTAGCTACAATACCAACGGAACAGCAACATAAGATCTTGAAAACATTAGATTTTGTTACTTATCATAATGTACCACCTGTCAGTCATGTAAAATATTTATCTAGTATTTTAAAATCTATCATCTATGAACAAACCGTTCACATCCGTTATACACAATACAAAAAAGTTGATACAGAATTACAGATTTATGAGTTGTTTTATAGAAACGGCATATGGTTCTGTAGCGCATATGATATAAAAAATGACAAATGGGGCACATTTCGATGTGATTATATCGAACAATTAACAATCAATCTTTCGAGAAAAAATAACTATACAAAAGAACAACTTGCTGAATTTCAAAAACAATATGAAAGCACCTATCATAATGTCACATTTAAATGTCAGCTCACACCATTTGGAGTAGAGCAATATTCCAAAAACAACTATCCCAATATGAACTTAGAATATATAAAAGGTACACCTTATATTACTGGTGGTTATAATATTGAAGAACTGGATTATATGGTGAATTATTTAATTGCTTTAGGTGAAAATGTCCATATCATATATCCTAAGCAACTAAAAGAAGCTTATTTAAATAAATTGAACAATATCATCGACAAATACGAGTAATATATCTGTGTTGCATGGCTTTTTATAGCTGTATACCTTATGGTTGATTGTATTATCGTGGTTGGCCTAATTTAATTTGAATATTATTTCACTTCTGCAGCACTTAATTTAGCGTACCCTAAGTCTTACCTATGTTTAAATATTAAAAAGACTATTGATACAACTGTAAATAGTTATATCAATAGTCTTGGTTATCTTCTTATTTATTAAATCTTGGTTTAAATACAATATTTATGATTTCATTCGGTTTAACACTTCTTGCTGAATTGTCTTTAACGCCTCACTATACGCTTTATTCGTACTTTCTTGCGCATTTATAATTAATAAATCAATCAGTTCAGCATTATTTTTTTCACTTACTTCATGTTCAAATTGATGTAAGTGTTCTTCAGATGTTTTCGCATTTTGCTTTTCAATTTGATAATATTGGTCAGCTCCCAAACCACCTTCTTCAATCATGACAGAAATCCCACTTGAGCGCGTTTCATTTAAACGTTTTACTTTTATGCGTTTATTATCACGGATAACCATTTGAATCCCTCCTATCTCAATATGTAATTCAATTTTTAAACACACATATATTTTCATATAACGATTTATGATTCATATCCGAAACTCAAAAGCATTGAACACCAGTTAATTTCCCAAACATCTTTTGACTGAGTTATTTCATCTCATACTTAGTATATTTATTGTTTAATTTAAGTGTAATATTACATCGTAATGATAGCAACTTCTTTGCTCAATGATTTGTCTTTTTATTTTTTAAAATCAAAAAAAACAAAGTAATATATGTTACAGGCAATAATGCTTAACAAAACATTCACAGAATTATATTAAAATTTACTTCTATTATATTTGACATAATAGTATAATTGATAATGATTATTATTATCTCATTATAAGAAAGAGTGAGTTTTATGTTAAGCATAAAAAGTGGAGACTTAAAAAAGAGTTACAAAATCAAAGAAATGAACATTAAAAATCAACACATGCGTCATCGGTTAAATGCACTTGGTTTAGTGAATGGTACGAAGTTAAAAATTAAACAAAAGTGCTTGTTCAAGGGTCCTTGTATATTAGAAGTGAATGGTCAATGCTTAAGTATTCGTGGCTGTGATGCATGTCAGATCGAATTAGAGGAAGCCAATGACTAACAATTATTGTATTTTAGGGAACCCTAACGTTGGAAAAACATCATTATTTAACGCATTGACTGGCACATACGAATATGTAGGAAACTGGAGTGGTGTAACTGTAGAGAAAAAGGTAGGTCGTCTCAAACAACATATTGGAGACCTCGTTGATTTACCAGGTATTTATGAATTATCACCTATATCAAAAGACGAAATGGTTGTTACTGATTATTTATTGAATAGTCAATTTTCTGGCATGATTAATATTATAGATGCCAGCCAACTCAAACGTAATTTGCAGCTTACAGTTCAACTAATGGAATTAGGTGCACCTTTAATTATTGGATTAAATATGGTTGATGTTGCTACAAAACGTGGTATTCGTATCAACCAGCAAGCACTTATGAAAAAATTAAAATTGCCACTACTACCTATAATAGCAAGAAATGGAAAAGGCACACATCAATTATTAGATTCTTTGAAAGACAATGGCTTATCCAAAAATAGACCATTAAAATTAAATTATGGGAAGCACATTGAAGCTACAATATCACAAATTGAATCACATTTAACATCTAGCACGTCTATTGATAAACAATTGGCACGTTTTATCTCAATACAATTTTTATTAGAAAATCCAAAAATTCATGACTTTTTAGATGACGCTGTTTTGAAAGAAATAACATTATTGCGTCAAAATTTATCAGAAGAATTAGATAATTCTATACGAGATGAAATACAAGCAACACGCAATACATATATAGACAATATTTTAAAAGATACAGTTGAATATCCTGATGAAGAACGACAATATTTCACTCATCGTATAGATCGTATTTTAACAAATAAATATTTAGGTATCCCAATCTTTTTAATCATTATGTGGCTTATTTTCCACGTCACATTCACTTGGATTGGAACACCTATATCCGATGCATTAGATGAATTTTTAGGCGGTACCTTTACAGATACAGTATCCAACCTGATGGATAAGTTAGGCCTCGTTCCATTTTTACAAGATTTGATCAATGACGGTATTATTGCTGGTGTGGGTGCAGTACTTGTATTTGTGCCACAAATACTGGTGCTTTTCTTCTTCATTTCTCTGTTAGAAGACTCTGGTTATATGTCTCGTATTGCAATATTAATGGATCGTATTATGGAATACTTTGGTCTTAGTGGTAAATCTTTTATACCAATGATTATTGGATTTGGTTGTAACGTGCCAAGTATTATGGCGGCGCGTAGCATTGAAAGTGAAAAAGAAAGACTTACAACGATTTTGATTGCACCATTTATGTCTTGTTCAGCGAGATTACCCGTTTACGCACTGTTTGTAGGTGTGTTTTTTGAATCTCATCAGGCGCTCATCGTCTTAAGTTTATACGTACTTGGTATCGTCGTCGCTTTATTAACAAGTGTATTACTAACGAAAACAGTATTAAAAAATGATGATTCTGTATTTATTGTCGAATTACCTACTTACCGATTACCTTCAGTCAAAACACTGTGGAGAAGTACATGGGAAAAAGCTAAGGGTTTTGTTAAAAAAGCAGGAACATTTATCTTTGCTGGTTCAGTAATTATTTGGCTATTGAATTATACCGGTCCCGGTGGTTTCAATGTCGATGTTAATGATAGCTTTTTACATTCAATTGGAAGTTTCTTTGCTGTATTAGTTGCGCCATTAGGTTTTGGTTCATGGCAGGCGGGTGCTACGTTAATACCTGGATTCTTAGCAAAAGAAGTTATCGTTAGCTCGATGGCAATTATCTATGCATCAGACGAAGCTGGTCTTGTAAATATTATACAAAGTCATTTCACACCATTATCAGCATATTCGTTTATGATTTTCATCTTGCTATATATTCCTTGTTTATCTACGGTCGCGACCATTCGTAAAGAAACATATTCTCTTAAATGGACTATATTGGCTGTAGCATATCCATTAATCACTGCATATTTACTTTCATTTGTCTTTTATCAAATTGGATTATTATTTTATTAAGGATGTGATTTAATGACGATTATTATCAATGTAATTATCTTTCTAGCTATTATTAGTTATGTTGTTTTTACATTATTCAACTTTTTCAAGAAAGCCAAAGCAGGTAAATGTAATTCTTGTGGCTCTAAACGTGGATGTAGTACAGGAAAGAAAACATTATGACGATCAATCAATTTTGATAGATTCATTTATTTTTGTAAAAATGACAGCATGCTAAAATCTTTTTATACTGTTCGATTCACATCACAAAGATAAAATAAAAAAGTTCTACGTTTTAAAATAGCTATAAAGATGAGTATTTAATATTTTTGTATAAAGCCTAAACGTCAACACCTATTATATGAATAGGTGTTGACGTTTGTTTTGTTGTTATACAATTAGTTACTCATTTTGAACGATTGTTTTGCTGAGTCGCAATTTTGCATTTTAATGTAATCCTGGAAAATGATATGAGCGAGAGATTACAGGCTCGAGTCATATCCCAAGGCAAGCATGCACGAACAAAATCAAAACATTTTTCATACAAAAAGGACTAATTCGTTTGAAAAACGAATTAGTCCTCTATTTTGAGATTGAAATTTATGTTCCAGTTATTTCTTATATTTAATAATTACTCTGATTTATTGCCGCTTCTATTTTCTGCAATTTTCGTATATTCTTCTAATCTATGTTTGTTTGGTGATAGTGTTAAACCTAAGAATTTACGTTCTTTATTCGCATCTTTATAGAAGCTGACCATCATACAAAGAATGATGATAGAGAATGGTAAGGCGGTCATGATTGCCATGTTTTGTAGAGCATTTAATCCATTATCTCCACCTGAGAATAATAAGATAAATGCAATCAATGCTTGCGCAATACCCCAAACCACTTTAATCATAGCTGATGGGTTTAATGAACCAAATGTTGTTTGCATTCCTAATACGAATGTCGCTGAATCGGCTGACGTAATAAAGAATGTTGCTATTAATAGCAATGTCACAATGGACAGCACAAAGCCTAACGGTACTTCATTAAACACACCAAATAATGCAGTTTCTGGAGGCATATCAAATATTTTTGGATTATCTTTCGCAGTTTCGATACCTAGAACACCGAATGCTGCAAACCAAACTAGACTTACAAGTACCGGTGCTAACATAACTCCAGATACGAACTCTCTAATTGAGCGTCCTTTAGATACACGTGCAATAAATATACCAACAAATGGACTCCAACTAATCCACCAAGCTAATTGGAAGAACGTCCACGATTTCATCCATTCATTTTTCTGTGGATCTAATGGTGCCGTATCAAACATGTTAAATAATAACGTATTTAAATACTCACCTGTTGAACTTGTTAGCATATTTAAAATAAGAACAGTTGGTCCTACAATAAAAATAAACAATAAGATTATGCCAGCTAAACCAATATTAGCGTTACTTAAATATTGGATACCACGGCTTAAACCTGACCAAGCACTCGCTAAGAATAAGATTGTAACAATCACAATAATAATACCTTGTGTCACAATATTATTCGGAATATCAAATAGGTAGTTTAGACCACCTGCGATTTGCATAGCGCCTAAACCTAGTGATACTGCAACACCACCAATTGTGGCAAAAACAGATACTACGTCAATAACAGTACCAAGCGGACCGTCTACTTTATTTCCGAAAATTGGACGTAATGTTTTTGAAATTAATGCAGGTTCATTTTTTCTAAATTGGAAGTAAGCTAACGCTAATGCTACAACACCATATACTGCCCATGCATGGAAGCCCCATTGCATAAATGCGCCTCTTAAAGCTTCTTTATAAGCATGTGCTGACTGTGGCTCTCCAGATGGTGGTGATACAAAGTGACTGATTGGTTCAGCTGCTCCCCAGAATACTAAACCAATTCCCATACCAGCACTAAATAGCATCGCAAACCATGAAATTGTGTTAAATTCAGGTTTATCTTCAGGTTTTCCCAATTTCAATTTTCCGATTGGACTAAATATTAAGAAAACACAGAAGAATATCATGAGTGCTACAATAACCATATAATACCAACCAAAGTATTCAGTAATCCAACCAGTAATATTTGTCCCTATTTCATTAAACTGAGTTGGAAAGATTGCACCCAATAATACAACTATTGCGGTAATAATAATACTATAAGTAAAAACAGAAGACAGTTTCTTCCCATTAGCATTATGTTGTTTATTTTCCAAAATTAGTAACCTCCCTTATAATTGAACATTAGGCAGAATAACAGACTTTATATATTAAAACAACAGCAGCAAAGCTTGTTTTAATATAATAAAATGCGGTTAAAGCTGTCATCAAAGGGTTACAAAACTAAAACTAAAAGTTCAATATTTCTAAAAATATATTTATGAAAGATAAAATCATTTACTTTAAAATAAACTTGTGCATATTTTAATTTCAAAACAAAAGACTAGAAAATAATTTTAGCATTACAATCTAGTCTTAAAAATATGATGTTTTTGAGAAATTATAACGCGTGTTACTACATTAAAAGCATTTCAATACATAATTTTGATGTTATTTCACTATCAGTACTGGTACAGGACTTCTTTTAGCAACTTTATGCGTAACATCTCCAAGTACATGTTTGATATCGATACTCACGCGATGGTTACTCATTACTACTAAATCAAAATCACCTACATCCATATCCCCAAAACTAATTCTCTCAAGTATGGTATCTTTTACAGGTCCAAATTCGATAGCGACTTTATAATTAATACCTTGTGCTTTTAATTTTTCAAGAAATGGAGAAAGCTCTTCTTCTTTTTCTTTAATGATATCTTCTTTATGTTTATTTTCATAACGTACACTCGCTAATAGATCATTTTCAGTCATGACATTATGAACAACTACAGTGGAATCTTCGCCGACTAATTTTGCTAAGTTTTCAGGAATGTTATCGAAATCATTATCAAAAGAGTATGGTAGTAAAATATTTTTATACATAATCAATCACCTTTCTTAATTAAACTGATACAAAACAGCACATGCAATTTTGCTCGTTTAAATATATTTTTGGTGCCTTAATGCGTATTTTACTAATGAAATAACTAACGTATTGAGCCGCATTTTATATTGAAACAATGAAGTATCGATACCATAAAAATTTTTAGTGTACTCACTTATTATTTAATTACCACATTTTTATATAAATTATTCATTAAATAACCATTATTAACATAATATTTCAATTATTAATATTCTTCTTTTAATAATACCTATGGTTTATTGCTTATATGAACAACTAACCGTTACACGAATAATTTCTAAAATGATTTTCGTTTATAAAAATAGGCGCGACTATGAAGTCAATATCACTCAGTTGACCTCACACTCGCGCCATATATTGCTTATTTTTAATGTACTTGTTCTTGTCCTCGTTTATTCCAAGTTAAAATAAAACTTAACATCGCTAAAATACTAATAATGGTTAATAAAACAAAACCAAAATCCCATCCAAAATGTTGTACGACAAAACCTAAAACAATGTTTGCCATCACAGCTCCAAATAAGTAACCAAATAAGCCTGTTAGACCGGCAGCTGTTCCTGCTGCCTTTTTAGGTACATAATCTAAAGCTTGTAAACCAATTAACATCACTGGTCCATAGATTAAAAATCCTATTGCAATTAATGATAAATTATCTAACCATGCATGACCTGGTGGATTCAACCAATAAATCAATACAAAGATTGTAACGCCTAGCATAAAGAAGAAACCTGCTGGACCACGACGCCCTTTAAATACTTTATCGGAAATATAGCCACACAATAGTGTTCCTGGAATGCCAGCCCATTCATAAAGAAAATAAGCCCACCCTGATTCGTTTAAATTAAATTGTTTCTCTTCACTTAAATAAGTAGGTGCCCAATCTAGTACACCATAACGCACAAAATAGACAAAAATATTAGCAAAGGCAATCGCCCACACCCACTTGTTATTTAATACATATTTAAACAATATCTCTTTTGTTGTTAACTCTGTTTCAAGTGTTTCATGCGTCGTCGTTGAATAATCTTTGTTAAAACGTTCAATAGGTGGTAAGCCTTGTGATTGAGGAGTATCTCTGATCAAAAAATATGCAATAATTGCAATAACAATCGCCAATAATCCTGGATAAATAAAAACGCCTTCAAATCCTCTTAAATAACCAAAATTATAAAGCGCAGTCATAGAAATGCCCCATGTTGCAATCGGTGCCATTAGACCTCCTCCAACATTATGCGCTACGTTCCAAATAGACGTTTTACTACCACGCTCACTTACACTAAACCAATGTACGAGTACACGACCTGATGGCGGCCATCCCATACCTTGAAACCATCCATTTAGAAATAACATAATAAACATGATTGTAATACTAGAAGTAAAGAATGGTACGAATCCTAGCAATAAATTAACAATTGCTGTCAGTAACAAACCTAATGTTAAAAATACACGTGCATTACTGCGATCACTTACGGTGCCCATTACAAATTTACTAAAACCATAAGCGATTGAAATCGCTGAAAGTGCGATACCAAGTTCCCCTTTACTGAAACCATCTTCAATTAAAGAAGGCATCGCTAATGAAAAGTTTTTTCTCAACAAATAGTAACCTGCATAACCGATAAAAATACCTAAAAAAACCTGTAATCGTAATTTTTTATATGTATCATCTACCTTATCAGATGGTAAAGGATCCACATGCTTTGCCGGTTTTAAAAAACGAAACATACAATCACCCCTAAATTAGCAATCATTTTTCTTAATATTTTATTTACAAATTATTTACTTAATATTAATATTTCCCGGGTGGTAAAGCAATACTATTATTAAAATTTGAATATTATTCTATAAGAAATAATATTTGCTCATGCGTAGTGTATACGATTGAAAAAATCATATATTTAATAAATAAAACACCCCGTAGTTATAATAAATCTTTAACTACAAGGCGTTACGAAAAATAACTATTACAATACATCAAAAAAATACATACTTAATAGCACAAGTATTATAAACAACCCAACACAAAGTATAAAACTATACATAAAAGTTACGGTATTACGTAATTTACTACTATAGATATCATTAGGGTCTTTTCCATGCATAAAAGCAACTATCCTATCATACGTTTGTATTCTATACGATTTTTTTAATGATTCTACTTTAAATGATGAAATAATCATTGTCGCTAAAAGTATAGTTTCAGCTATAATCCATAATGGCGTCCAATAGTAGAGGGTTGGACCTGCTAAGATTGCGGATAATAACATAGGCCAAATCATTAAATGACTCCATAAATTAAATTTGCTATGTTTTAACTTTTGTTCCATAATCTCTATGTCTCCTTTAACTAAGTTATCTAAAGAAACTTGAAACAAAGAACTAAGCATTAACAAATTATGTATATCTGGATAACTTTTATCATTTTCCCAATTTGAAATTGTTTGTCGTGAAACATACAATTTTGCGGCTAAATCTTCTTGTGATAAATGATCGCGCTGTCTAAAAAATTGAATTTGATTACCTATGTTCATTTGCCAAGCTCCTTTAACTTGAGACTATAGTGTGTTTCTAATTTAGACTACCAAATTATATTGACATACGCACATTTAATTATGTAAAAACTTTTTGTCATGCTGCTATTACAGTATTTATTAGACATCCCTTAGTCTTACGTAAAACAAGAGTAAGACCGCAACTAAATTATGTTTTAATTACGTATCTTACTCTCATTATTGTCATTCATCTTTAACTCGCTTTTATCACTGATTTTAAAAATCAGCATCCATCATCGTTTTATACTTACGTCACAGTTTGTTGTTGTTGATACGGTATAGGATGATCTAGTTCAAATGAAGCACCTGCAGTAATTTTTTTATATTGATAAGTAAAGTAACCAATCCATAAAATTGTGAATACAAAGGCGAGAATATAACTTAAATTAAGATCCAAACCTAAACCTATCTTCTGACTTAAAATATAAGTGAAAATATTCCAAGTCATAAAGACTGCCGGAATTGCTGCCACCCAAAAATTCTTTTTCGCAATAAGTAAGTACATTGCACCTACCCATAAGGCGACGACAGCTGTAGTTTGATTTGCCCAAGAGAAATAGCGCCATAAAATAGTAAAATCTACCTGAGTCAAACCAAAGCTTACGATAAATAATGGTGCGGCTACAATCACTCGTTTTAACATACTACGCTGACCATAATTTAAATAATCAGCTATAATCATACGTGCACTACGGAAAGAAGTATCACCGCTGGTAATTGGTAAGATGATAACACCCAGTACTGCAATCGTTCCAAACACAGAACCTAATAATAGATGTGATGCTTCACTTACAACAAGTGCGGCTTCACCACGCGCTAAAACATCATTTAATCCACTATATCCATTAAATAAACTCATGCCTGCAGCAGCCCAAATCATAGCTATAATACCTTCAGCAATCATCATGCCGTAGAATATAAAGCGACCATTTTTCTCTTTGTTTGTCGTTCTCGAAATAATAGGCGTTTGTGTAGCATGAAAACCAGATAAAGCACCACAAGTAATTGTAAAAAATAGTAGTGGAAATATGGGAGCACCGTCTGGATGCATATTTTTCAAATTAATTTCAGGTATCGGTGCACCTGTTTGAATAAGACGGAAACCTATACCTACTGTGCTAATGAGTAATAATGCACCGAAAATTGGATAAATGCGTCCAATGATTTTGTCTATAGGTAAAATTGTAGACAAAATATAATAAACAAAAATCACAAAGATAATGATACCTAATGCAATGCGACCATCTAATAAATTATGTAGTAACAACGCTGGACTTGTCACAAAAACTGTACCAGTAAGCAATAATAATAAAATTGAGAAGATATTTACAAAGTGTTTCATGACCTGACCTAAAAATTTACCAGCAAGCTCCGGTAAGTGTGCCCCTTTGTTTCTAATTGAAATCATTCCAGTCAAATAATCATGCACTGCACCTGCAAAAATACATCCCACAACAATCCATATAAATGCTACAGGTCCATATAATGCCCCCATAATCGGTCCAAAAATCGGACCTACACCTGCAATGTTCAATAGCTGAATGAGTGAATTTGATGACGTCTTCATAGGTAAATAATCAACATTGTCACGTTGATTATATGCCGGCGTTGGCCTATCTTGTTTCGTTCCGAACATTTTATCAATATACTTCCCATAAGTGAAATAACCTATAACTAATAATATAATAGATACAATAAACGTTACCATTTTAAATCCCCCTTTAATATGTAAGCGTTTTCTTAATTTAATCACATATTTTATTATTCTACAATCCTACAAACGTTTTTTTATTTATTTATTTTTAATTTTTAGGGAATATAAAATAAATAATACTTTTAAAATAATCTTTGTATTTAAATGATAACTAATTCATAAATAT
>NZ_PPRL01000146.1 GCF_002902235.1 Staphylococcus ureilyticus | reverse complement strand
AGTGATGCTGACGCAGATAGTGATGCTGACGCGGATAGTGATGCAGATGCGGATAGCGATGCCGATGCCGATAGTGATGCTGACGCAGATAGTGATGCCGACGCAGATAGTGATGCCGACGCGGATAGTGATGCCGACGCAGATAGTGATGCCGATGCGGATAGTGATGCAGATGCGGATAGTGATGCAGATGCGGACAG
>NZ_PPRL01000145.1 GCF_002902235.1 Staphylococcus ureilyticus | reverse complement strand
CATATATCAAAACGCACAATAGCAATATTTGCATAATTACTATTTTTAAGCAACAATTATTTTTCTATATCTCAAACTTAATTTAGATACAATTAGTTCAAAAGAAAGTTGATTTTTTGAATTTGTAGATATTATCAAAAATTTCATTCTGCGCTCTATTTCATCCTAAATAAAGTTAAATGTAGATATGTTTTATTTTAATTGCATCAAAGGTTGATAATAAAAAAAGACAATTTCTCCATAAAATTAGAAATTGCCTTCTTATCGTTCATCGCATCATTTGCGCGTCAAATATCGCTTTTTTAATGGTTATAGAGTTTTTTATACAACGTACATGAGCAATATCAATAATCAGATAACATGCTAACAATTTCATTTTGGTTCGGAAAAACAAATTGCACTTTCGTTCCATTATTAACTTCAGAATTGATATGAACAGTTATCCCTAATTTCTCTTTTACATTTTTTACCAAATACAAGCCAATTCCAGAAGATGTCGTTTCATTACGATTTTCCGTTGAAGTAAAACCTTTATCAAAAATTCTTGGCAAATCTTTTTTGCTGATTCCTCTACCTTCATCCTTAATTTCCAACGTCACATGGTTTTCGAGTAGTTTGCCGCTTACATGAATCGTGCTGTTTTCACTGTATTTAACAGCATTGGAAAGAATTTGTCTTATCATCATGCGACACCATTTCGTATCTGTATATACTTTATAATTGTCATCAAATTCAAGTTCAAAATCTATACCTTTCGCTTGGCTAATATATCTAGTGATTTGTATTTCGTCTATAACTAAACGTTTTAAGTAAACATTTTCATAATACATATCTTTATTTTGCGACTCTAATCGAGTCAGAAATAGATGTTTATCTAGCATGTCATTGATACGTGTCCATTCAAATAAGAGTGCACGTCTTCTATTATCATCGCTTTCTTTTTCAATTAATAATTTTAAAGCAGTGACAGGCGTCTTAATATCATGCACAAAATCTGTTAACGCAGCTTCCGTAGATTTGATTTGTTGTTTTTGCTTAGTCACTAAACTTTTTTGTGTCGTAATTTGATGATATAAATATGCTAACATTTCTTCTTGGAACGGAGTATCGGCCAATGATTTATGCTTTAACGCTTCGGGTTCTATATTATCATCTAAGTGCTTATAAAACTTAACTTCTTTTAAATATGTAAATAATAAGAAAATACAGCTTAACCCTATATTTAAAATAATTATATATAAAACACTATTTACATTTAAATCATAATCTAAAAAAGCAATACCTAAAAAGATGAATTGTAAAACAAGCAACCAAAATATCCAGTTTTTACGTGAACGCAGGAATAACCATACCCATTTCATACTATCCATGAGCCATATATCCCTTACCGATTTTCGTTTCAATTGCATCTTTCATATTAATATCTGCAAGCTTTTTTCTCAATCGATTCACATTGACTGTTAAGGTATTATCGCTGACAAATGCTTCATCATCCCAAAGTGCAGTTATTAATGTATCTCTAGTAACAATCGTATCTTGTTTTTTCACTAACATCTCTAAAATAATCATTTCTGTTTTAGATAAATATATGACTTGATCGTCTTTATTAATACTATCCTTAGTAAGGTCCAATGTCGCTTGTTGCCAAGTTATGACTCTTTTCTCATCTATACTAAATTGATAAACGCGTCTATAAATCGCTTGTAGTTTAGCAATTAAAATGTTTGTATTAAATGGTTTTTGAACATAGTCATCTGCGCCTAATTCCATGCTCATTACCTGATCCATTGGATTATCTCTTGAAGATAAAAATAAAATTGGTGTGTTTGATATTTCGCGAATCTTTCTCGTCCAGTAAAATCCATCATATTTGGGTAGCTTAACATCCATAATAACTATTGCCGGATCAACCGCTTTAAACTTCTCTATTACAAGATTAAAATCATCGATACCATTAACATTAAAGTCCCACTGTTCCAACTCTTCACTAAGTTCCTTAAATAAAGTCATATCATCTTCCACTAATAAAATTTCCATAAGCTCACCTCAATTATTTTGTATATTTTATATTTTCCCCGGAGTTAATTCGACCTTGGTAATGTTTAATGCGGCAATCAATTTCAAATCCTCGCATCATTAAATCTTGGAAAGGTGATTGCATTAAGTAATAAACAGGCCAAGTTAATTTAGGAATATAATCAAACAAATGAACGATGACTTGTTGTGTGTTTTTTAATTTGCGAAATTCTAATTTCCCTTGCTTTTTTAAATTAGGTTTTACAATTCTACCACTCACAAGATGCAACGTAATGATGTCTTTTTCAGTGTTCTCTTTGCGCAGTACTAGTATAGGTTTGCGTTTGTTTTTCATGTACACAATGAAATTATCCCCTTGTTTTGCTGTATGCAACAATGTTCCTTTCGTTTCATCTAGCCACTTAAAATAATATGTTACCATTTGGCTTAATGTCCAATTCATCGGTAGTTGTATACTTAACGCACTTCTGACATCATCATATTTCGAAGTCTGTAACTCAACTGCTACGTGAGGGCGGGCCACTTCTGCCGTCGTTTCTTCTACTTTAGTACCGTATGCTGATAAACGCTGCTTCGTTTCAACATCAAAGCGACTACCACTTATATATATTATCTTACTCACACCTTGTTTGGCTGCAGCTCTCCCAAAATTATCTGCAGCTATCAAATTGATATCTCTAGCAGTTGCATGCGTCAGCTTAGCAGAATGCTTGGTTGGATCTAAATAAAATATTGCAATATCTATACCGTCCATAGCAGTTAAAACATCATTATAGTTATAAATATCTTTTTCTAGCCAAATAATTTCTTGATATTCTTTTTCTTTTGGATACTTAGACAATGTATATAAGATTCCTTCATCTTTAATGGATTCAATTAGATATTTTCCTATATAACCTGTAACACCCGCAAGCAATATATTTGGTTTCATTATACGACATCCTTTATCATATATTTTTCTTGTTTTTAATATTCCCTAGTAAATTCATGTTAATGATGTTAAGTTATACTATAACTGAGTTTTAAAAATTAGAAATGAGGAGTGGACAAATATGGTTCATCAAATTCGAGAAATTGGTATCAACGATATAGAACCTTTTATAAAACTATTAAGTACAATCTATGATGAATCTGATTATTTGATATACAATCCTGGTGAGTATGCGCCCTCTAATACGGATGCTATTGCAACCTTAGAACATTATATAACTTCTCCTTCTAATGCAATTTATATTGCAGAAAACAATGGCGAACTCGTAGGATTTGCAATTGTCACTACCGAAAGTTTCGAACGTACACGACATGAAGCACACTTTTCTATGGGAGTTATAAGGCATTATCGTGAAAAAGGATTAGGACAATCATTAATTAATTCCATAGAAGCTTGGTGCTTAAACCATGACATTCACCGTATTGAAGTTGAAGTAGTTCCCGAAAATACGACCGCTGTTGATTTATTTAAAAGTGCAAACTATCAAGTCGAAGGAGAACTTAAAGATAAATTGTTTATTGATCATCGATATTATAATAAATATATCATGGCAAAATTACTAATTTAATGATTTTAATGTAATAAATTAGTAAATAGTTCCTTATTTGCAGTTTAATCGTTTTTGGATAAATATCCAAATGACAACTTCGTCTTCATCTATATTTTAACAATTAAACCATTATTGAAGTGTATATGATACCAACCAAACCTAGCTTGCTTACACCATTAGATTATCACTTCCATATGTTCTGTATATCCTTCTATTTCAATTTCAATCGTTGAGACAAAAGAACGACTAAGTTAAATCGAGTCTATACATTATTATTAAAAAAAACACTTCCGTATGAATACATCTCATTTGCATTCAACGAAAGTGTTTTTTAATTTCCTTAAAACATTGATGTTATTTAAATCAAATATAGTTACATCATCGATATCTAATATGGGTTTAATTCAACTCCATTTGGATTCGCTTCTTCAGATTGATATTCCGTTTCAACGCCTGAAGAAGTTGTATTTCTGCTTAAAAACCTTAAGACGTCTTTCATATTTTGCTGTGATTCTGGCAATTCCATATGAAATTGATACTGATGTCTCAATTTATGAGAACCGTCATAAAATAATGTATCCACCGGTACGTCTGTTGACTTTAATTTTTTATAGAATTCAATATTCTGACTATAAAATGGGTCGGCATCGCCCACTGATAAAAATGTTGGCGGATAATCTTCTGTAACTTGATTGATGGTAGACATCTCACTTATATACTTAAATTGTTGTTCCCAATCTCGTTTTCCAGTATAGCTTTCCATAAAGAGCTGAATTCTTGGGAATTCTGTCGCTCTAACTGTCTTCATGTCATAAAAGCCACCAAAAAAGATAGCTGCTTTAAGCTGATCTGCTTCAAATTGTTGATTAAAGTTCATATCCTCTCTTAAAGATTTATTCGTTTGTATTGCTGTGTATTGGCTTGATAACTGCGCACCTGCAGAATCACCGCCAAAAATAACTTGATTGAAATCAATTGGTAACTCATGTTTATTTCTCTTAATAAAACTTACCGCTTGATCAATCTGTTGTAACTGGGTAGGATATTTAAAATCTGGTGCAAGTGCATAATTAATATTCACCACAATATATCCTTGTTCAGCAATTTTAGATAATAATGGGTTTTTATATTGTTTATCTCCCGCAATAAATCCTCCGCCATGCATCCAAAAAATGACTGGAAGTTTGTTATCTTGATCTAATTCATTTGGCGTTAATATATCAAGTCGACTATTGGGTGCCCCTTTTCCATATGTGATATTTGTAAAAGCATTCACATTTTTATTATTAATTTGAACTTTTTCGTTTACTCTACTCGAGTTTTGTCTATCATACTGTAGTTTTAAAAGTACTGCCATAACTACTACAACCGTGACTATGATAAACGTTGTGATAAGGGTCCATTTATGTTTTTTCTTCATAGATTACCTTTCCTTTCGGAAGCATTGTACCATAATAAATAAGTTCACAATAGTATTACAAGGATAATAAACTAGAAAACTCAGCTTGCATACGTTAGCAAGCTGAGTTATATCATATATCAATTTACAATTTTTCACTTTTAAAAGTTAAGCAATAAATTTCTTGTTTTGTCGTTTTCTACTGTAATACTTAATAAGTACTCCAATAACAACAATAAGACCAACATATCCCATTATTGGATATAAATAGTTGATTAAACCTGCGAAACCTACAAAGCTTAAACCATAAGCCACAAGTACCATAACTATGATAAAGATATGATATTTTTTACTATACGGTTCTGTAAATCTCGCTACAAATGAATACATTAAACCAAGAATTGTATTATACATTACTGCTAACATAATTACTGATAACACTAGTGCTATCCAAGGATTAATTGCATTTGCTAATGTTAACATCGGAATATCTGCATCTTTGATTTTTGGAAATTCAGATTGTAATGCAAAGTTAATTAACGCTAATAACACGGTATAAATAATACCACCAAATAGCGCACCAGCGCCTGAAACACGACGTCTTGAAGCATCGCCGCCTATAGCGACAATAGTACTGAATCCTACCGCAAATGCAAGACCACCATAGTTAATACCTTTAAGTATACCTAACCATAAGCTGTCACTTGGTACAGTTTCGTTAACTTTACCTAATGAAATACTACCATTGAAAAGATAGTAAGCAGCAATAATAACTACTAATATAATTAAGAATGGCGTAACAATACCTAAAGCTCGTACGATTTTATTAAAGTCCATCAATAGTGTGATATATATTGCAATTACCATTATCAATGCACCTAACCACGTTGGTACACCGAAACTTTCTTGAAATGTTGATCCTGCTCCAGCAATCATAGTAACTGAAATACCAAATAAGAAAAAGATTAGTAAGTAATCTACGATTTTACTGAACGCATTTCCAAATAAGTAGTCCAAAGTTGATTCATGGTTTTGTGCGTCAAACGCAGTACCAATTTTCGCAACTTGTCTACCAATAAATCCTAAAATTAGCCCAGAAAGTAAAACACCAATATATGACCATAAGCCATATGGCGAGAAGAATTGCATAACTTCCTGTCCTGTTGAAAAGCCAGCACCTACTACGATACCGACGTAAGCGAAACCAATTTTTATAGCTTCTTTATTCAACCCCATGTGATAAATAACCTCCTCATAGTTAACACATTTTGTAATTATAACGTACTGACTGTAATTTGCAACATGAGAAAATTAAGATTTGCACAATTCATTAAAATTAAACATAATAGTTAAGCAATATATTTCTTTTTAATCATTCATTTTATCTTTTAAAAATAAATCGTCAATTCCAAGATACACTATAAATATTAATAAATTCCAATAACTTTTTGCAAATTTATACATTTCTAAATTTCATAATAATTCAAAAAT
>NZ_PPRL01000144.1 GCF_002902235.1 Staphylococcus ureilyticus | reverse complement strand
TGAATCAACGCATCTACTTCGGCTTTTTCATCTGGTGTTACTAATCCGTCTGATGTTACTTCTGTTAGCTTATTGTCCACTACTGTTTTTGCTTGTTCTGCACTTACCACTGCTTGAGACGCTTCGGATAATTGGTCAGTATCTAAGACTCCATTACCATCCACATCATTTACTTCTGGTGACGTTACTGATGTGATGTTATCCAGTCTTGTTTGTAAATCTGTCTTACCTGCGGTACTAGATGGTACGCTATTTACCTTTTCTTGGGCTGTTTGTTTTGCGCTTTCTAATGTTTGTATTAACGCATCTACTTCGGCTTTTTCGTTCGGAGTCACTAAGCCATCTGATGTTGCTTCTGCTAGCTTATTGTCCACTGCGGTTTTCGCTTGTTCTGCATTCACTACTGCTTGAGACGCTTCGGATAATTGGTCAGTATCTAGCACACCATTGCTATCTACGTCATTTATTTCTGGTGATGTTACTGACGCGATGTTATCTAGTCTTGTTTGTAAATCTTCTTTACCCGCAGTAC
>NZ_PPRL01000143.1 GCF_002902235.1 Staphylococcus ureilyticus | reverse complement strand
TTACAGATCAGGCACCTTCAACGAAGGTAGCAATGGCTAAAGTAATTAAAGCTTTTAAACTTAAACCTGACTGTCATTGTACATCGAAATATCTGAATAACCTCATTGAGCAAGATCACCGTCATATTAAAGTAAGAAAGACAAGGTATCAAAGTATCAATACAGCAAAGAATACTTTAAAAGGTATTGAATGTATTTACGCTCTATATAAAAAGAACCGCAGGTCTCTTCAGATCTACGG
>NZ_PPRL01000142.1 GCF_002902235.1 Staphylococcus ureilyticus | reverse complement strand
TGAATCAACGCATCTACTTCGGCTTTTTCATCTGGTGTTACTAATCCGTCTGATGTTACTTCTGTTAGCTTATTGTCCACTACTGTTTTTGCTTGTTCCGCATTCGCTACGGCTTGTGATGCTTCAGACAATTGATCCGTATCCAAGACTCCGTTACCATCTGCATCGTTCACTTCTGGTGATGTTACGGATGCAATGTTATCTAATCTTGTTTGGAGTTCACCTTTGCCTGCGGTACTGTTCGGTACGCTATTTACCTTCTCTTGGGCCGTTTGCTTCGCTGTTTCTAATGCTTGGATTAACGCTTCTACTGCGGCTTTTTCATCTGGTGTTACTAGACCATCTGTTGTTACCTCAGTCAGTTTTGTATTCACTTCTGTTTTCGCTTGTTCGGCTTTCACTACGGCTTGCGTTGCTTCGGATAATTGATCTGTATCCAAGACTCCGTTACCATCCACATCATTTACTTCTGGTGATGCTACAGAGGCGATGTTACCTAGTCTTGTTTGTAGCTCACCTTTGCCTGCAGTACCGTTCGGTACACTATTCACCTTTTCTTTTGCCGTTTGTTTCTCTGCTTCTAATGTTTGAATTAACGCATCTACTTCGGCTTTTTCATCTGGTGTCACTAATCCATCTGATGTTACTTCTGCCAACTTCGTATCCACTACTGTTTTTGCTTGTTCTGCATTAGTCACTGCTTGCGTTGCTTCAGACAATTGTTCAGTATCTAGCACACCATTGCTATCTACGTCATTTATTTCTGGTGATGTTAC
>NZ_PPRL01000141.1:66807-73346 GCF_002902235.1 Staphylococcus ureilyticus | reverse complement strand
TTACAATATTGTTATCTTTTTTCACTTAAAATTCAGTTGGATATATAAACTAATATAGTTTTAACCATACTTTTTAAATAAATAGAAATATTCCAAGTAATTATTTTCGTAAAAAATAAAATATTGTATAATATAATCATCAAAAGGAGGAGATTTTATGCTAGTCAGAAAAAATACGTTAATAATTCAAATTAAAACTAAAACAACAGGAGGAATAAATGATTAAATCAATCAATTATATAAATTTGCAAACAATATATGATTGAAATCTTACTTTTAATCATTTATTCCAATAAGGAGTTATAATGATTAAAAGAAGTTTAATTATTCCACTTTATATCAATATTTTTTTGGCATTTACTGGCATAGGACTAGTCGTTCCAAGTTTACCTTTAATAATTAAAGATTTATCTATAACTGGAAATGCTTTTGGAGTACTTATTGCAGTTTTTTCTTTTTCCAAATGATTTGTTCACTTATAATTGGATACTTTTCTGACAAGTACCCCAAAAAGCACTTTCTATCGTTTGGATTGTTATTCTATATAATTTCAGAATGCTTATTCGGGATAGGTATGGATTTTTATACACTCTTTGTTTCCAGAGTATTGGGAGGCATAAGTGCTGCCTTAATGACTACATCTATTATTGGCATTATCGGAGATATCTCTGATGAAAAAAATCGTGATAAAAATTTCGGCACATTTTCAGCTATAACATCATTAGGCTTTATCATTGGACCAGGTATAGGAGCGTTGTTTTCATCAATCCACATAAGATTACCTTATTTTATAGCTATGGTAATAGGTATGATCATGTTAGTTATAAATTTAAAGTTAAGTATTCCACATATTAAAAATGAAGATGTACCAAAAAATAAAAATTTCAAAATAAAATTCAAGGACTTAAAACTATATTTATTACCTTCTATAATTATATTCTTATTAGCATTTGGACTAGCTGCTATAGAAGAGCTTTATCCATTATACTTAGTCGATAAAGCTGCGTTTACATCTATTAATATAGCTGCCGCGATTATAGGTGGATCTTTGCTAGGCGCTTTCACTCAATATTTTCTATATCCTAAAATTTCAAAGTATTTGAGTGAACTTTCGATCATCACTATTAGTTCTATGTATTCGATCGTCATATTATTTAGCTTGTTATTCTTAAATTCTGTAATATCCCTCATATTAATAAGTTGGATTATATTTATTGGATTTGATATCATACGCCCTACTATAACAGTGTATCTATCAAAATTAGTTCAAAACAAACAAGGTTTAGCAGGTTCAATAAACTCTACTTTTACCTCTTTAGGTACTTTAATAGCACCAATTATTGCTGGTTATTTTTACTCTCAAAATATAAATGCACCAGTTTATCTTGCTATGATTTCTATTGTCTTAAGTATTCTTACTTTGTTCATTTTTCCTAAAAAGTAAATACTGGATAATTAAAAAGGATAGGCATTCATTTGCCTATCCTTCTGCATTAAATCCAAAATGACCTGCTAGCTTTTCTGATTCGTAAAAAGTAGTTCATTTTTATATTTCTTTGCTCAATATATTTTTTATCTTTTCTTTAAAAAGTGGTGTATAAATATAGCGATAGCCTTTTAAAGTCGGGTGTGCATCATCAGCAAAAAGTGTATTATCATATTTTATTTGTTCATTTGCCCATTGATTGCCCCAAACATCTAAAATTTCAATATCCCATTTTTCTTTTAGTTTATATAAATTATATACCAAAAATTCATAATAAGGATCTGCTTTTCTAATACAAGTATAAAATAATATAGGCGTATCCCAGGTTAATTTAGCGTAACTAATAATATATTCCATTGCGCCAATTGTTGTTTCTACATTAAAAGCATTATGATCATATGCTTTTTTTATTTCACCTACAGATTTATTTAACCTACCATCATTCGTTGATAACTGACAAATCAACAAATCAAATTTGTTTTTACTTAACTTCTCTTTTTTTATTCTTTGGACATATGAATTTTTTTCTGTTCCTGCCAAACTTGTACCCGAAATTGCTTCTTTCGTTGTGTTCATATGAGATTCTATATTTAAAAATTCAACAAATGAAATCCCATGAGAAGCCGCACCATATGTAATTGAAGAACCTAAAAAAAGAATGTTTTTATCAGTTAAACCATCTTCTCTTTTAAAAAAATTGGGAGTTCGGTTTAAAACTACTTTTATTGCCTTTTCGTATATCATTAACAAAATTTGTCACTGCAGAAGCTAATTTCCCAACAATATACACGCTAATTAACATTATTACCTTTTTCAATTTTATAGCTCCTTTTGGACATTATCATATTAAATTCTCAAATATACACTTTAATTAGTTAGGTACATTGAATTACTAATTTTCATGATATTATAACTTGATTATGACAGAAAGTTTATAGTCTAACTGTATGCATAAGTCAATGAAAAACAACTCATGATATCAATATTTTTTATATTTCACATTGATAATCTTATTTAAGTATTCTATTTTATATAATTTAATCTTTTTAGTTCAAAAGTTCTACGTCTATTGAAATAATATTACTCACATTGATATATCTACCACTGTCTTTTAAGTAAAAGTATTCATGTTTCTTAATTGCTTTTTCAAACCTTTTTAAAGCCAATGCTTCACTAATTTCCCAAATATTTTCTACATACTCACGAAACATATTTCCATCGTTCGTTTTTATTTTAAAAACAAAAATTTCGTCCATCTATATTCACCCTGTGTAAGTATTATAAATTAATTATCCAACTAATTACTTAGCATTGCAAATTAGATACATTCCTAAATCGAAATACATTCTTACAATAATTTAATTGCTTTCAAAAATAATGCACAAGCACATAGTATAGATTTTTAATAAAACAAAAGCCCTCAACCGCAATGGGTGAAGGCTCGGCTATGAAGACGCTGGGAGTTCGTTAAAGCGATTAACTATACATTTTTATAACTATTGCTATATCAACGTTTACATTGTCTTGATGCTGTAGTGTAAAATATTAAAATTGCAAAAACAAAAGAAATTTGTGCACTCTTAATGTATTCGTTCCCGCATGCAAGAGTTAATTACTTAAATACTTAATAATATTATTAATCTGTTTCTTTAAATCGTTCTCGAGTAGCTGGCTCAGCACTTTTTTCTTCGGTTGTATTTTCAGAATGTTGCTCTTTTTATATAGACTTCCCAATTGTACGTTTTTCTTATGTATTTTCAAGAGTCGTTCCTTTATTTTTGTCCACAATTACTTATGCTTAAGATGCCTCATTTTGACCATAAAAAGGTGTTTCTATGTAATAGTGATTTTCGTCACTTTTGCCTTTGTGATGTATTAATCACTCTTATTAAAAAATACTTGATTTTCCGTTTATAACTTTTCATTAGCAATTGTTTTCGCTTGATTGATAGTTAATTTTCCACCTTAATCATGTGACTTATCATCGACATTTTGTTTGTTATGTTTTGAATTACTTTCATCATTTTCATTCGACTTTTTATGGTCTTCATTGGATTCATTTGAATTCCTCACATCATCCAGACTAATAAAATCACATCCACTCAAAAAAATTATAGTTACCAATGCTGAAATAAACAAACTTTTAATTTCACAATAAACTCTTATCTATATTCCTAGTACATATAACTTAGTAGAGATGTTTTTAACATAAAATACATAATTAAATATTAATATCCAAAACATTTATATATAACATATAATATTAGTCCAATGGTTGGTCCACCAATTATTACCATAACCACAATACACCCAGTATCACCCAAAGCCCAATGCAATATTTTAAAGATTACTAGCCAAAATACAACAGTAACAACGATCCCTATAAGTAATATCAATAACATAGTAAAAATTCCAATTAAATCCATTCTATCCTCATTACTACTCCTTATACTGTTTTAAAATTTAACAAAGAATATTGTAACATTCTTTCACTTTCATTCAACAATAATGTTATTCAAAAAATATAATGTCCTATCATTAATTATTTACATATTATTTTTCACTATCTAAAATGATTACAATTTTTAAATCTGCTATTCTTCTTTAGAATAATAACTTTCGTTACATACCCCATCATACATTTAGTTACTTAATATATATTTCTGACATTTACTTTGTGCTACATCGGGCAATGAATTTACGTATAGTTTTCGCTTTATTAAATAACCATAAGCATATTCACAAATATTAAATTTAACTATAACCTTTTGTTATCACTATTATTTTTTATGTATAGTACAATTAAGTTAATAATTTATTTTTAAGGGAGAGCATTAAATGAAAAAGATTTTATTTTTATTATTAGCAAGTTTCTTAGTATTAGCAGCATGTGGCAATAAAGAAGAAAGTAAATCAGATGATAGTAAGGAAACAAAATCATCAAGTAATAAGAAATCAAATGATGAAAAGAATGATATTAAACAATCTGAAGATAGCAAAGACAAATCAAATGATAGTTCTAATGATGAAGTAACAAAACAAAATGAAATTAATGAACAACCTGTTCAATCACAAGAACAAGTGAATACACAAAAGCAACAGATGACACAACAACCTATTCAGTCGCAAGAGAAAGCAGAACAATCTGAATCTGAACAACAACAAAACTCACAAGTGGCTAATAAAGAGCAATCAAATGTACCTGCTGGTGACGCAATGTTTGGTGAATATAAAGAAGATGGTACTTATTGTACAGTTGGTGGTTGTTTAACACCTGAACAACAAAAAGACCAAGAAGAAGCAAATTATGAAGAGATGGAAAATCAAGGATATTCTCGTGAAGAGTACGATGAAATTCAGAATAAAGCTGCAGAATTACAACAACAAAGAGACAATGGAGAAATTTCATCAGAAGAATTTACGGATAGTTATCTTGAATTATATGATTGATAATCCTATTTAACATATTTTTATATGGGCATTAAACTATGCCCTTTTTATTTTAACTCCGCAATATCCTTCAAACTAATTCTATTTAATCCATTTCATTCATATAAATAAAACAATGGTACATAGTCATCTACTTTGCGAATATATCCTTCTATATTTTTAATATATCCACTTTCATAATAACTAATAATCACTTCTGAATCATTGAGCATTTCGAACGTTAAAGTTTATTCAATTCATATAGTTGATCATCGCTAAATAAAGACTTAACTATTTTATTCTGATCTTCAACATACTATTCTAACATTTCATACTTTTCGAGCATAAACTTGAAAAGATGTAATTTAACTAATCCATGTTCTTGTAGTATTCGTTATTAAGATACTCATGTGGTGTTTTACGATAATCAGTTTCATTTTTATAATTATCTGGAATCATAGTATTACCTCAATAAATATTGACGGAACACTTGTTATTATATGTAAATAAAAAATAACCACCCATTGACATGTGTGAGTGGCTTATTAGAAAGACAAAAATATTCAATTAACTATACAAAACATTCATAAACTACGATTATTTCTAATTTTCATTGCTTTAATAACTATGTATATTGAATTTACACCCATTATAAGAACGTAAGGTATTAATATAATCAAATTTTCTAATTGTGTAATAAAAATAAGACCAAATAAAAATAAAATATTTAACCAAATAGATATAAAATAACTTGTGTCTAATTCAGGATTTATCTTCACAAAATCACCCATTCTTTAAAATTTCAATATAATTGCTTTATTGACATTGAGCTACGAAACAATTTTATTTTAACACAAAAAATAAGGCTAGCACATAAGTGTATATCCTTGATAATCAATCCATTACCCTATCAAAACTTGTCGTACTCTCTTATCTGATACTTCAAATATACGTCCCACCATGATAACTTAATAATCTGTTGTACTTTATATATCACAGTTGTTGTTCAAGTGACCTAATTAAATCACTTAAATTTCTATTTTATAAAAATGTTCAACTACAGGAAAAGGTTCATAATAACAATGCAATAAAGACTTCCAATTATTATATTCTTCAGACTCACGAAAACCTATTGTATGATCTTCTAATGTTTCCCACTCAACCAATAACAGATACTTACCTTCTTCTTCAAAACACTTATTTAACGAATGATTTATATTGCCTTTCATTGAACTAATAATACTAGAGGCTTCTATAAAAGATTCCTCAAATTCATTTTCCATATTCTTTTTAACTTGTAACATCGCTCCTTCAAGTACCAATGCAAAATCCCCCTTAAAATATATTTTGAAAGAAATTAATACGATTTCCTTTTATTTTAACCACTTTTATATCATTAATCTATTTTGCTTTATTCCAATTGCTTTATTGACGTTGAGCCTCGCAATAATTTATTTTAATGATAGCATAAAAAATAGGGCAAACACATAAGTGCCTACCCTTCTACTATTTTATCCAACACCCTATCAAATACTTGTTTCACTTTCTTATCTGATACTTCAAATAAATGCCCCACCATGACAATTTAATAATCTGTTGTACTTTAATATCACAATCGTTGTAC
>NZ_PPRL01000141.1:65305-66737 GCF_002902235.1 Staphylococcus ureilyticus | reverse complement strand
ATCTTTCTAGAACAACTCTCAATAAATTTCAAAATTTTTATACATGAAAAAAGCCCTCAACCGTTGTGGTTGAGAGCTCGGATATGGAGACGGCGGGAGTTCATTAAAGCGATTATGTATTCATTTAAAAGTCGCTATAAGCATTGCTATATCAATGTTTACATTGCCTTAGTACATCAGTGTAAAATGTTAAAATTGCAAAAACAACATAAATCTGTGGCAACATATACATATTCATTCCCGTATGCGTGAGATACCTATTTTTTGTTTGGTTTAAATTGCAACTCACATGATTTACAATATAAAAACTGTCTGATTTTTTATACAGAAATATAAAAATAACCGGTATTAATAGAGAAAAAATTAAGCCTATTTGCTCCAAAAGATTCCCATAAAAATTTCTTGAGCCAAATATAGCTACAATAGATGATACGCAAAAAATTTAAAACCACCTTAATCATTTTTGATAAAAACTTGTTATCTCTTTTTATTAATATTTCACTTTTAGCCTTTATAAAATACAATGTTTTTCCTTATAAATTCATAAAAACAATTTATGTATTATGGTTTTTTTAAATTAAAAAAATTTAAGTATTGTTACATCATTTATATACAGTTGTTATTTATATGATACCATTAAATATGTGATATTAACCTAAATCTACAGGTTATTTCGAAAAAATCATCAAATATTTTAAAGTTGTAAAGGGTGTATATATTTGAAAATTAATAATTGTCCTAATTGCAAAAGTAGTAAGATTAAATTTATTAACAATAGAACATTACTATATCTCAATTTACTAATTAGTTTCATTTTCTTGTTCGTTTTTATTTTTAACACAAATTATTTCTCTAAACATACATTTTTAATTATATTATTTTTATTAACTATACTGAATTTATGGATTCTCTACTTTAAATTAGGACGTTACTATGTTTGTAACAATTGCGATTTTACATTCAATTATCAAACTAAAAGTGAACAAATTATAGAATACTATGATGACACTGAAAATTTAAAAGATGATACTTTTTTAAATTTCGAAATTCTATTTAAAGTTTTCAAAAAACAATTTTCTGCATATTGTATAATTTGTTTTCCGTTAATCATAATATTTTCAGTTTTACTAAATAGTGATATGGATAGTTCTATATTTATTTTAATTTATATATTTATTTCAATACCATTAGGAGCAGCTTTAGTTTGTATACTTTCTCTAGAATCTGAAAGTTCAATTGCACGTAGCTTAAAATTAAGTAGAAATGAGATCGATTTCAAACAAGTATATAGTTCGCTTGCTAAGCTTCTTACTCTACTCACAACATTTTATACAATTGCTTTCACTAGAATTAGCCATAGAGAGATATTCAATTTTGATATCTTTTTATGGACTAATATATTTATTTTTACAATTGCATTAAGCAATTTCAT